>CAZTHJ010000161.1:0-3455 GCA_964613565.1 uncultured Dehalococcoidales bacterium
AATTTGGCCAGCAGCGAAATAGGGAGCGGAGAAGAGCATTTCCTTGGCGCGGTCCTCAGTAATAGTAATTGAGGAAATGGCCGCATCATACTGGCACTGGGCTATGCCGGCCAGCAGCGGGTCAAATGCAACATTGATGTATTCCATTTGCAGGCCGGCCTTTGCTGCTACGGCATTCAGCAGGTCGATATCAAAACCCTCGATCTGCTTGGTTTGCTCGTTAACATATTCGAAGGGGGGCCAGGTGGCATCAGTAGCGACGCGAACTTTTGTTGTGCCACCCGGTACGGCAGCAGTGCAGGCAGGCAGTAGCAGCGCCGCCAGCAGCAGCCCCAGCAGAGAAAACCAGAATAAACGCTTCATATTTTCCTCCTCTGTAATTGCGCTGAATGGCTATTAGTCTACTAAAATTGCGCTTATTTTACCACTAACAGCGGCAAGATGGACAAAAAGGCTTTCTTTCAGATATTTGAGCGCCATCAGCACTGCCGCTGATGCAGATTTCTGGTATAATTGAACATTCTTTTTTATGGAGAAAATAATTCCCACTACATTATTACGTATAGAAGAAATAGGGCTGGGCTCTCCGAGGCTTAAAGCCTTCGTGGATTTTCCCTGGAAGCTCTACCGCGGTGATCCCTGCTGGACGCCCCCGCTCAGAGGCGATCTGCTGGGCAGCAGGCTACTGGGGCTGGTAGGGCTGCTCACGCGGCGGCACCCCTATCACAGGGACGCCGAGGTGACGCATTTTATGGCCTGGCAGGGGGATCAGCCCGTAGGCCGCATTTCGGCCAGCATCAATCGCCGCTTCAATCAGCATTACAATGCCAGGTTCGGCTTTTTCGGCCATTTCGAGAGCATCAATGACAGCGCTGTTGCCGCCGCCCTGCTGGACAGTGCCAGGGATTGGGTGCTGAAGCACGGGATGGAGATCTTACGCGGTCCCGGTGAATATTCCAATGCCACGCATGAGCGGCAGGGCATCCTTATTGACGGCTTTGAGTACCCGCCCACCATTGACCTTACGCATAACCCGCCCTATTACGCCAGCCTGCTGGATCAATATGGCTTTCAGAAAGCCAAGGATTACCATGCCTATATCATGGATGTGCAAACTCCGTCACCGGAATCGCTCAAGATGGTAGCACAGTTGTCAAGGCGGCGCAGGAAGATTGAGACGCGCCAGGCTGTCATCAAAAACCTGCGTGCCGAGGTTAGGCTGTTGGTAAAAATTTATAATGAAACCTGGGCACAGAACTGGGGCTTTTTGCCCATTACAGGGGAGGAGGCGGATACGGTGGCGGATTCGCTCAAGATGGTAATAGACCCCGGGCTGGTGCGCTTTGCCTATGTCAATGGAGAGATCGCCGCGGTGCTGGGTGCCTTTCCCGACCCTTTTTACGAGCTCAGGCCTCGCTGGAAATGGTATGGCGATTCCGATCTGGTGCGCGTCGCCAGGCTGCTGGCCGGCCGCCGCAAAATACCCATGACGCGCCTCATTTTCTTCGGCATCCGTCCCCCTTACCGCATGATGGGGCTGGACGCCATCCTGTTCGACGAGGTCAAGGAATATGCCATCAAGCAGGGCTACTATAAGAGATGCGAGGCCTCTCTTCTGCTGGAAGATAACGAACTCATCCTCAACATCTCTCAGCATATGGGCGCCAAAAAATACAAGACCTGGCGCATTTATGACCTGCCGCTTAAATAAGAAACCTGTAGCCCTTTTATCCCTCTACTTGCCCAGTCTCTCCTCCACCAGCTTATGCAGCCTGGCCAGCACCTGTGAATTTTGCTCCTCACTGAAGCCATCCACAGAGCATTTTCTTTCACCCGAAATACCGTCCACAGCCCCCCTGTCCACCATTTGCCGCAGTATTTCCTTTTGCCATTCCAGGCTTGGCAGCAGGTTGCGCCCCTGCATCAGTGACAGGGAGGCAATCAGTCCGTAAGCGCCCCAGTTGGAAACGCTGCTCAGGATCAGCCTGTGTACCTCTGTAATACAGGGATCTCCCGGCAGGTTATGCGCTGACTTGATCTTGTCGGCCAGGTTGCCCATGCCGATCTCGTTGCCGCCGTCGCCGATGCCGATGGTATTTCCCTGTCCCATGAAAAGGTAGTCCATTCGGGCATTGTATAGCGAAATGTCCACCCCGCGCATATTCAGATATTTGCCGCTGGCGGTAAGGCCGCATCTCTCTACGGAGATTATGATTGAGGGTTTAATATCCTTCAATATCTTGAAGGCATATTTAAGGCTGCCCTTCTCGTCCTTGAGAGGGAAAATGATGACCCTCTCGCTTATCGGTTCCAGCAGCGGGCTGGTATATTTATCGGTTACCAGGAACGCCTCGAAACCCAGTGGCTTGAGAGCCGTTGCCAGAGCCAGTGCGCCTGGCGGGCCGTCCGTCTCCGCAGCCCTGGCCGCTGGTATATAAAAGCCGGTGGTTATGAGCGCGGTTTTGCCCGTCCCCCCGTTATTTTCCATGATCAGGGAGGCGGCTTCATCACAGAACCTGGAGGGCAGGTACGGGCGCAGCGACGAGATGCCGCGCCTGTCATGGCTTAATATGATATCTTCGATATTGGATCTTCGAGGCATGGATCATCCTTTATACCAGATTTGCGCGTAGCACAGGGGCATATTTTAGCCCAAAGGGAGGTCAAATTACTAGGGTCTGCCAAATTCCCTTTCCAGCTGGCGCGAGCTGAGGTGGATCATGGTAGGGCGGCCGTGCGGGCAGGTGCGCGGGTTTTCCAGTTCCTCCATCTGGCGGATAAGCTCGCGCATCTCCTCCATGGAAAGCGCCTGCCCGGCCCTCACCGAGCTGTGGCAGGCGATGGTCTGTGCCAGCTTTTCCCCCTGTTGGGCTACGTCCCGCTCTGCCCCCAGAGCATCCACCACCTCCTTGACCGCCTCCTCCAGTTTGCCCTCTGCCATAATTTGGGGCACAGAGCGCAGCAAAAAGCTGCGGCCGCCGAAATGTTCCAGGCTCAGCCCGAACTCCTCCAGCGCCCCGGCCTGTGCTTCCAGCAGCTCTGCCTGGCCCGGGCTAAACTCGATCTGCAGCGGCTGCAGCAAGCCCTGAATCTCCGTTTTGTTCTCCGCCCTCTGCCGCAGCACCTTCTCGAACTGGATGCGCTCATGCGCGGCATGCTGGTCGATGAGGTACAGCCCTTCCGGCCCCTCAGCCAGTATGTAGCTGGAGGCCATCTGCCCCAGCACGCGCAACACGGGCAGGCTGTGAGAGCCGCGGCTGTATGTATCGCCGGGGGGAGGCACAGAACTGCCTTGCGGCAGGTTTTCCCTGCCCTGCCACAGGTTGAGCGGGGTTGGTGGGGCTGTGAGGGTGATGTTTCTCTCCATGGCTGGCACGGGCGCCAGATGCAGGGCCTTTTTGACGGCCCTTTCAACGGCTGCATACACAAGCTGGCCCTGGCGGAACTTGACCTCG
>CAZTHJ010000162.1:0-3421 GCA_964613565.1 uncultured Dehalococcoidales bacterium
ATTGTGCCTTCATGAAAAAGCAGTGCACCCTGCTGGGGAAAGGACTTGTGCGGTTCTGTTATGAGTGCCAGGATTTTCCCTGCCGCCGGTTAAAGACCCTTGATAAGCGTTACCGGACTAATTACCACATGAGCATGATAGAGAACCTCGAATTTATAAAAAAGCATGGCATCGGGATGTTCCTGGATAAGGAAGTAACAAAGTGGCGGTGTCCTGAATGTGGTGAGGTGATATGCTGTCATAACGGGCTGTGTCTTAATTGCAGTCTCGATAAATTACGCCAAAACAAAAAATACCGATGGGAAGAGGAAAAAGGAAAAGCTTCCTCAGTTGATGCGACCCCCGAAAAACAGCCCCTGACAAATTAAAAACCATCATTAGGCAACCGTTTCAGTCAATACCGGACAAATCGCGATAGAATTGAAATACTTCAGATTGCAAGCAATAACGAATATGTTCTAACTGTGGGAATGCGAACTACGCGACTATCCTATGCTGAAAGTAAGGTAAAAAGTTCTGTGCATTGACCCATTCGCGGAGCCAAAACCAAACCCAAACGAATCAAAACAAATAGCTTATTACGTTTATCTATTTCCCACTTTGATAGCAATCCTCAGACTGATGTGCCCTTTGACTCTTTGACAAAGAACAGCGTCAGTACGCTCAACCCGTATAAAACAGCCCAGAAAACAAAGGGCAGAGCCGGGGTAATGCTGGCAAAGCTGTTTCCCAGCGGAGGCAGAACAAATCCGCCGATCATGCCGATGGTGTACATCATGCCCACAGCAGTACCTACGTATTCCTTCTGCACCTCCTCCAATTCTATAACCAGGGTATTCAGTATCGGCCCGGGAATTGCCCGCAGCAATCCAGTTATTATCAGCAGCGTCGTGATGCCTTGATCCCTGGCTATGAACATCAAGCCCAGGCTAACGGCCGTTATCAGCATGGTAATAACAACGATCAATTTCCGCATTCTTAACCTGTCTGAAATCAAGGCCACCGGGATTATACCAAGGCAGCTGACGCCGATCATCAGGGTCAGGGCCGCATCAGCGCTGTCCGCCGACCAGCCGATGCCACGCAAGTACAATGGAAGGTAACTATTAACCGCCAGGTTGCTGCCCAGCTGGGCAAACAGCAGCAGGCCTAAAAACCACAGTCCCTTAATGCGGACGACACGGGATAAAATACTCCTGAACTCTCTGGCGCTTCGCTCAACAATGGGGCCGGGGTCATGCTTTATGCCCCCCCTGGCAGCAAACCATAAGAGGCCAACTAGAATTGACGGTACACCATAGGCAAACAGTACATTCCTCCAGCCGCCAAGCAAAGGTGAAAATAGCGAAGCGCTGAATCTTGTGCCAAACATCTGCCCGAATACCAGGACTACAAACAGAATGGCATTTATCAGGCCCAGGTGCTTGCCCCTGAACCAGATGGCCGTTACCTTGGGGCCAAGGGTAATGGTGATGGCAGCTACAAGCCCGTAAATGAGTGTAGTTGCGGCCAGTCCAAAGAAACCTCCGGACAATCCGCGCAGGGCACAAAACACTCCACCCAGCAGGCAGACTGCAATCGCACTGCGTTTTATGCCGAAACGGTCAAGCAGCAGGCCTCCGGGAATGCTGATGAAGAACCCCGCCAGCGAGTCCATACCCCAGATGGTACCGATTGCCACCAGGTTGAGGTCCAGGTCTGCGGCTATTTCGTCGAAGAGCACCAGCAGGCTGAACCTGGAGGCGCCTCCGATAAATATTATAGTTAATGCTGTAAGGGCAAGTATGTACCAGCGCAAATATAGCCTTCTTTCCGCAAAACAGAGTATCCTGTTATCAAGCCGTATATTTTACCAAAAACAGGACATGAGCACCAATTTAACGGCTTGCCTGTTAAATAGCTTGCCTGCCGGGCCAACCTGATTAGATTCTGACTTTTTGCAGGGATGGGATTATAATGATATATATATTTTGGTTTTATGTGAGGTGTACTGTATGCCTGTATATGAATATGAATGCAACAAATGCCGCGAAAAATTCTCCCAGTTGCGCCGCTTCTGGGACAAGGATGATGAGGTCAAATGCCCCAAGTGTGGCCAGAAAAAACCGAAACGCCTGATATCCAATTTCTCTACCACAGGAGCCTGCAGCCCCGGCAGCACAACCAGCAGCGGCGGCGGAGGCTGAGGCATTTAACCCGTAAACGGTTCGTTTACAAAGCGAATTACTTCTGAGCTATGGCATCTGCCAGCAGCTCGGCGATATCCACTGCCTTAAGCGTATCCTGCGCTTCCTTGGCCTTGATGGCATCCTCAAACATCTGCAGACAGTAGGGACAGGCAGAGGCTACCACTTCAGCGCCAGTTTCGATAACCTGCTCGATGCGCATTTCACTGATGCGCTTGCCGATTCTTTCTTCCATCCAGAAACGCCCGCCGCCGCCGCCGCAGCAGAAACCGTTGCTGCGTGAGCGCGGCATTTCGATGATTCCCGATGTATTTACGGCATTTATAATCTGCCTGGGCTGCTGATAGATATCATTATGCCTGCCCAGGTAACAGGAATCATGGAAAGTGAGCTTCCTGCCTTTGCCTGAAGGTAACTTGATTCTGCCCTGCTTTAAAAGATCCAATAGGAATTCCGTGTGATGCACCACTTCGAATTTACCCTCAAATTGAGGATACTCATTTTTAATCGTGTTGAAGCAGTGCGGGCAGATGGTGACAATTTTCTTCACATTGTAGTTCTTCAAGACCTCGATATTACGCGTGGCCTGCATCTGGAAAAGGTATTCATTGCCCAGCCTCCTGGCCGGCTCGCCGCAGCAGCTTTCCTCCTCTCCCAGTATGCCAAACCTTACTCCTGCTGCCTGAAGTACTCTGGCAGTGGCGATGGCAACCTTCATATTCCTTGCTTCCAGAGCGGGAGCACAGCCCACCCAGAAGAGCACCTCTACATCGCTGCCCTCCACCATGGTTTTAATACCCAGGTCAGTTGTCCACTCGGTGCGCGTGGCAGTAGTGCCGCGGCAGGTATGCCCTCTAGCTTCCAGGCATTTGAGTATAGCCTCGCCAGTCTCCGGCATTTTGGCCTGTTCCAGCACCATGTTCCGCCTCATGTCGACAATCTTGTCGATATGCTCCACAAACACGGGGCAGATATCCTGGCAGGCGCGGCAGGTAGTACATGACCACAGCTCGTCCTCCAGGATGACCTTGCCCACCAGCGCGCTGGCTTCGATTTCCTCAGCTGTAGGCTCCGCCCCAGGACTAGCCTTGATCAGGCCAGGCGCCCTCTGCAGCCAGTTGTTTTTAAGGTCCTGGACGATTTTTCTAGGAGAAAGCGGCTTGCCGGAGAGAAAGGCGGGGCACCTGTCCTGGCAGCGCCCGCAATTGGTGCAGGCATCCAGGTCAAGTATCTGT
>CAZTHJ010000163.1:0-3401 GCA_964613565.1 uncultured Dehalococcoidales bacterium
CCTTCTCCGCGCCTACGGCCTTGATCTTTTCATTCTCCGACATGGCGAGTATGCGCCACAATCCTACGTAATCGCCCAGCTCCAGCGGGCCGATGGGCAAACCATGGCTCAGCTTCAATGCTTTATCGATATTTCCCGGTGAGGCTACCCGCTCCCATACCATTTGCACCGCCTCCAGTATCATAGCCGTATAGGCCCTGTTTGCCATAAAGCCGAAACTGAAGTCCCTGCAAACCGCGGTCTCTTTGCCCAGTCTCTGCGCCAGCGCCAGGGCCAAATTCAATGTTTCATCTGAAGTGAAGGTGCCAAGCACTACCTCCACCAGCCTGGAAGTAATCACAGGCTGGAAAAAATGCATGCCGATGACCTTGTCAGGTCTCTGTGTTGCAGTTGCAATCTCCGTAATATTCAGTTGAGAAGTATTGGAAATCAGAATCGTATCTGCGCGGGTATTTTCGTCAAGCTGCTTGAAAAGACTGCGCTTTAATTCCAGGTTTTCGAAGACGCATTCCACAACCAGATCTACCGCGCGCACGGCAGCCTCAAAGTTCGCATTGCCTTGAATCCGGCCCAGTATCTCCTCCATCTCCTGTGCAGTCATCTTGCCGCGTTCAATAAAATATTTTTGAAGGTTTGTATGGATGGATTCGATACCTCTGGCAATCAATTTCTCATCCATATCGTATACCACAACATCGTACTTTCCGGCCTGTGAAAACAACAGCGCGATCTGTGAGCCCATTACGCCCATGCCGATTATCCCTATTCTTTTTATACTTTCCAAATTCATACGCTTTGCCCCCCCCAAATGATGCCATAGGCTTACTAGGTATAGGTTTCCTGAGACAAGCTGATTATAGCGATGGATCTGTGTTTAATGCAAGAATTATATCAGGGAATATTAAATTTCCCTGGCGACGCGTGCAGCATCGGCAATCGCATCCACAATCAAGTGCGGTTCCCTGCTGTCACCGATACTGTATATCTCCTTCGCTAGGCCCTGCAGTTTCTGCATTAATACGGTATTGGGCAGCATGGGTAAAGCGGTAATGATCGTATCTGCGGCAATGGTTCTGTGCTTCCCTTCGGCATCTGTAATTACCAGCCCCTGCTGGTTTATGCTCTCGTATTTGACCCCTGTCAGCATTTGTACGCCCTTTTCCCGCAGCCAGCCCAAGAGTAGGGGCTTGACTACCGCCACTACCAGCTCTTCGCCAATTGTATCGCCGGTCTCTACAATGGTTACCTGGCGGCCTCTTTTAAGCATAAACTCGGCCACCTGGCAGCCGTGTATATTGCCACCCATTACCACCACCCTTTTACCTGCGGGCATCCAGATATTGGTCAGCCACCTGAGTATCTTCGGACTGAAAAATTTCAAATATCGCTTCAGCTGGCGGTGAAGTGCCTGCCCCGTAAGCACATTGCTGCCCTCGATTCCGGGTACCTTTGGAATGTTATACAGCCCACCCGCAGCTATAATCACCACATCAGGTTTTATTTGAGAAACCAGGGTAGAGTCCACCTTGTGCTGCAACCTGATCTCCACGCCCAGCTTTTTTATTTGCCGTTCAAGGTAAGCAGCCAAGCTCATGATATCTTCGCGCTCCCATCCCTTAACCATGGCCGCTACCGGCAATGCGCCTCCCAGCCTTGGCTCCTTCTCAAAGAGTAAAACCTGATGCCCTCTCAGCGCTGCCACCCGCGCCACCTCCATACCTGCCGGCCCACCGCCGATCACCAGAACCTTCTTCTTCACCGGCGCGGGGTTGATTGAATATTCTGCCGATCGGGACAATGCAGCATTAACCCTGCACTGCAGCGGTTCACGCATTTCAACGTGACCGAAGCAAGTGAGGCAGGCCGTACAGGGGGCAATGTCCTCCGCCCTGCCCTGAATAATCTTGTTGGGCAATTCAGGGTCGGCCAGCAGGCGGCGGTTCATACTGATAAAATCAGCCATACCCCGGCGCAAGACCTCTTCGCCCAGGTCAGCATCAATCCTGCCTACAGCAATTATCGGAATGCTCACCTGTTTCTTCATGGCCCCGGCCAGCGGCACCAGTGCACCGGCGCCATGCCGGCTGAAATCAAGCTTCACCCGCTTATCCTCGATCAGCTCCGGATACAGCGCCATCTCGGGGAACTGATGACTCTCCACCATATCAGTGCCGGTAATTTTCCTGTAGAATTCAGCCCTGACATGTATGGCATCGGCGCCGGCCGCCTGCAGTATACGGGCGATGCCATGGCTTTCCTCGGGTATTATGCCATCTTCCAGCCCATACTCCACGGCATTGATCAGCACAATCACGGGGAAATCAGCTCCGTTGCGTTTCCTGATTTCCTGTATGATTTCGACCACAATCCTGGCCCTGTTTTCCAGGCTATTAAACCCATAGTTATCTTTGCGTTTGTTCCAGGCACGGGAGAGAAAGCTGTTGAGCAAATGCGCACAGGAGGCATTTAATTCCATGCCGTCAAAGCCGGCCGCCTTCAAACGCACGGCAGCTCTGGCAAATTTATCTACGATGCCCCTGATCTCATCTATACTGAGCTCGCGTGCTACGTCAAACTGCGGTTTAGGCAGCTCGTTTATGTCCAGACTTGTAGCTGCCACAGGCTGCTCGCCAGAGGAAATTGATGGATGCATCGGCCCCATATGGAACAGCTGCATAAATACGGGGCAGTCATGCCTGTGAACGTCATCGGTAAGCTTCCTGAAGCCATCAATATAAATGTCATCATCAATGCGGAAGCCGCCGCCCGGCACAAGGCCGATGGGATAGTCGATTTCGGCTGAGCCGGTGATCATCATGCCAACGCCGCCACGGGCGAATTGCTCGTAATAAGCACGTGTCCTGGCATTCATAAAGCCGTCGTCAGGATTATGCAGCCCGGCATGTGCCGCCGTCTTGATAATGCGGTTGCGCGTGCGCACCTTGCCGACATAACCCGGCTGTAAAAGACTGGCAAATCTATCCTGGGAGTGCATAACGAATACCTCTGCTTTTAATAATTTACCTTATCCAGGCCCTTGAGCCCCAATATTTGCCTGGCCTCATCAGGTGTGGCCGGCTCGATGCCCAGCTCCCTGGCAATGCGTATCATCTTTTCCACCTGCTCGGCGTTGCTCTTGGCCAGCACTCCCTTGCTGATATATAAATTGTCCTCCATGCCAACCCTGATATTGCCGCCCATAGTCAATGCCATGGTGCACATGGGAAACTGGAAACGTCCGGCAGCGCATACGGACCAGGTAAAATCACCAATCTGGTCATTGACCTCTCTATATAAAAACGCGAGGTTGGTGGCATTGGGCCGCATGCCGCCCAGTATGCCCAGCACAAACTGCAGGTGCACCGGTTTTTTCAAATATCCCTTCCCTATCATATAGGCCA
>CAZTHJ010000164.1:0-3396 GCA_964613565.1 uncultured Dehalococcoidales bacterium
CCTCACCTGGAGATATCGATAAAGCCTTGAAGCTGAGCTATGATTTGCCCATCGGCCCGCTGGAGCTGGGCGACTATGTCGGCGTGTGGAGCATACTCGCCATGTCGGAGAATGAAAAGATCAAGGCCGTAGGCGCGGAGAAGGGACAACTGCACCCCTTGATCAGGATGATGACACGGGCCGGCTATAACGGTGGTAAAGGGGCCAAGGGCATTTATGCTTTTTATACAGAAGTAATGCAGGTATAAGAAAGGGCATTATCTGTCTGCACCATCTTATACCTGCCTGTTTCAATCTAATCCAGCAACACTAAGCCATCAGTTCTTTTTAAAGCCGTAGAACAGTTCCACCGGCGGGCCGCTGCCCGGCAGTCCCATGCGCTCTGACCAGGTCATCAGGCTGATCTTCCATTTGCCGTTCTCCCTGACATATTCATTTTCGTAGAAGCCCTGCACCCAGAACAGCGACTGCCCTGTACGCGGGAAGGCGTACATCATGTACAGCAGCCAGGTGCCTTTCGCCTTATTTCCGGTGACGGTAACATCCGGATGGACGGCAATGTCGCCTTCCACGCCGCAGTGTGTTTTGGAAAGTTCATTTTTGAACCATTTGCGGATATTCTCTTTGCCGCTAACGGGCTTGTGCAGGTAAACATTCACCCGGGCATTTTGGGCAAAGCATTCCGTGGTTTTATCCCACTCCATTTTGATCAGGGCGTTGACATAGCGCCTCTGAAGCAGATGTATCTCCTGGATATCCTCCGTCAGCCTGACCCGCTTTTCCAGCGCCGTCAAGGCCTTTTGTGTTGCGGTGAGTTTTTTCTGCATTTCTTCCAATGTCATGGCTTACCCCCTTTCTATAAAATTTTATTGATGGCGTAATAATCTATATTGAATTGGCAATTCTCCAGCCATCTGCAATGGCGTCTACTATCATGCGCGGCTCTTTGCAGTCTCCGATGGCATAGATTTCGGGTGCCTTGCCCTTGAGGCTGTCCAACAGGGCAGTATTGGGTGACATGGGCATGGTGGGCACGATGCTGTCCGCCTCAAGGGTCTGTTTCTCACCCTGCTTGTTGACAATAGTGACTCCCGTATCCGTAATCTCCATGGACTTGACACCGGTGAGTATGGTAACTCCCTTTTTCTCAAACCAGTTGAGCAGCAGTGCCAGGCGCAGGTCGAGCACGCCCTTGCCGATGATATCGCTCTTTTCCAGGATGGTTACCTTCCTGCCGCGCTTAACGAGGAACTCGGCTACCTCGCAGCCATGCAGCTCGCCCCCGATGACGGCCACGTTTTTACCCAGCGGCAGCCAGAAACGCGTCAGCCAACCCAGGAAACGAGGGCCGGGGCAGCCCAGGAAGGGTTTGACCCTGCGGTGCAGCGCCGGAGTGGTTATGACCGCAGGTTTGTTGATGCCGTTCACCTGCGGGATGTTCAGCGTGCCGCCCGTGGCCACGATGACGGCGTCCGGCTTGAGCTGTTCAATCATGGAAGCGGTGACCTCTTTGCCCAGTTCTACTTTGACCCCCAGCTTATGTATCTGTGTTTTCAGATAGCGTACCAGGTCGGGCAGGTTTTCCAGCTCCGTACCCTTGACCATTGATGCCAGGGGGATAAGCCCTCCCAGCCGGCCTGTCTTCTCATACAGCGATACCTCATGGCCGCGCAATGCGGCCACACGGGCAGCTTCCATACCGGCAGGGCCGCCGCCGGCTACGACAACCTTCTTCCTTTTCTCCGCCTTTTCCACTTCATACTGCAGAGTGCCCATGGCGGCATTGATGCGGCAGCGGCGCGTCATGCTGATGCTCTGATCGAGGCAGGTGGCGCAGGCGGTACAAGGGGCGATATCCTCCAGCCTGCCGCCGGCCAGCTTATTGGGCATTTGCGGGTCCGCCTGCAGTGCCCGTGTCATCCCGATAAAGTCGGCGCTTCCCTCGCGCAGTATTTTCTCGCCCAGCTCCATGTTGATTTTACCCACTATGATGACAGGTATGGAGAGTACTTTTTTCATCCCGCGTGCCAGGTAAAGGTTGGCCCCTGCTCCCCTGTCTCTGCAGTTATACTCAGGGGGAAAGTCCTTGAGGTCGAGGGGAGGCTCGGGGTAAAAAAGGTAATCAGTCATAAAGCCGCCCGCATGATATCCCAGCCACTGGTTCCTCGTCTGCAGGGCATCGGCGCCGGCCTCCTGCAGGATGACGGCCACCTGGCGGCTGTATTCAGGGGTCATGCATTGGTTATCATCTATGCCGAAGGCACGGCCAACCTCTATGGCATTGATCAGGACGGATACGGGGAAGTCCTTGCCGGCGCGTTGCTTGATGCCGCTGATGATGTTGGCAAGAAAACGTGTCCTGTTCTGTAGCGTGCCGCCATATTCATCCTCGCGCCTGTTCCAGAAAGGCGAGAGGAAGTTGTGCATAAGGTGGCTGCTGCCGGCATTGATATCTATGCCGTCAAAGCCTGCCTTCCGGGCACGTACGGCGGCGCTGATCCATTTTTCTGTGATGGCCTCGATTTCAGGTATTGTCAGCACACGGGGTATGTCATTGTTGAAATCGCCCATGGTTTTGATGTTGACGGCTGAAGCGCCGATAGGAGGGCCGTCAAAGGTGGCGGGCTTATCCGGGAACAGTGGCGACTGCCAAGGTCCGTCATGCCACATCTGCATGAAGGTGGGGCAGCCATGGTTATGAATGACTGCCGTCAACTCGCTCATGCCCTGAATATATTTGTCATCGTCCATGCGGTAGCGCTCCCGCCAGCGGGTGCCCAGCGGGTAATCAAAGTCCGGCGATTCAACGATGAGCAGTCCCACTCCGCCTTTTGCCAGCGCTTCGTAGTAGGCTTTGGCTTTTTCGCTCATATGCAGGTCGTTTTCATGCCAGTAGCACATGGAAGCCCCTGTCTTGATGATGCGGTTGCGCGTGTGCACGGTGCCGATCTGTCCGGGCTCCATTAGTTTTTTGAACTTCTCACTTTGAGGCATGGCCCTCAGTCTCCTTCCATCCTGCTCTATCCGGCCGGCTTTTTCACTTGAAAAATGGCCAGCAATCATGTATTCTGAGGCTGGTCATAAATAACTTCAAATATGAAGTCACTGTTGAAGTATGTTGACCACATTATAACATACGGATAGGGTGTTTTTCATAGTTGATTTTCTAAAATAGCTCTATTAAAATGCCAAGGAATAATTTAGTAAACGGGAGGAGATAATAGTGATTAGACCGAATTATGAATCCGATCACGCAAAACGACACAAGGTCCCGCCGGAGGAATATGGGACAATTCCTCATATGCCTTTTGAAGAGTACTCGGAAAAGCTCAAGCATTGCCTCTTGATGAAGCGGGAAAACGGCATCCTCGAAGCGCGACTTCATACCAACGGCGA
>CAZTHJ010000165.1:0-3364 GCA_964613565.1 uncultured Dehalococcoidales bacterium
CCTCTTCTTCCGGAGGGAGAGAAGACTTATCCTCCACGAAGTCAACCAGGTGGCTGTCCTTTTCCTCGCCTACCGGCGTTTCCAGCGAGATCGGCTGGCGGCACAGCTTGAGGATTTCGCTTACTTTTTCTGTGGAAATATCCATGGCTGCACCCACCTGTTCATCACTGGGCTCATAGCCAAACTCCTGCGCTAGCCGATAGTTAGTCCTCTTAAATTTATTGATGGCTTCGATCATATGCACCGGTATGCGGATGGTGCGGCCCTGGTCAGCGATGGAGCGGGTAACTGCCTGGCGTATCCACCAGGTGGCATAGGTACTGAATTTGTAGCCGCGACGGTACTCAAATTTCTCTACTGCACGTACCAGCCCGATATTGCCCTCCTGAATCAGGTCGAGCAGCGGTAAATGCTGCCTGCTATATTTTTTGGCTACGCTCACAACCAGGCGCAGATTGGCTTCAATTAAATGTTTCTCCGCCTGAGCAGCAAATCTATTGATATTGAGTGTGTGAACGCGGAAAGGCTCTACCAGCGACTGAAGCTTGGCCCAAAATGAGCTATCTACGGGCTCTACCAGCCATGCTTCCATCTGAGACCATGTCGTCTTATCCTGGATGAGGGCAAAGGCCTCTACGGGCAATAGCCGCCTGTAAATTGAAAGGTCAATGCAGTCCTGCCAGACCTGGGCCGGCATCCTGCCCATTTTGCCGGCGAGCTCTTCCACAAAATCATCATGGATTACCCCGTCAACAACTGCCTTGATCGCATCGTTGCCGATATTCAGCGTAAAGCTGTCCTTGTGATTCCTGCCGGTACGGCGGTTAATGGCATCTGCAATATCACGCAGGGCCGATAAATTTCGCAGTATCTGCAGTATAATGCCAATCTCAGAGTGCATACTTGAAGTCTGTCCGCAGGAACCATTCTGCAGTTTTCTTAAATATGAGGCCTCCTCAATTTTTCTCGCCAGTGTCTGTTCCTGCTTTGCCGTCAGCAATGATACTCTGCCGATATCTTGCAGGTAAATCATTACGGGATCATCCTGCAGATCACTGATCTTTTCCGGCAGCGGCCAGTTTTCGATCCTGTATGTATAATCTTCAGGCATATATTCAACTGTCGCGGGTGCAGAGCTCATGAGGTCTTTTCTAACCTTTCCCTGAATTTCCTGCTTCATATTATTGAATTTCCTACCTCGTTTCCAAAATCTGACCTATAGTATTCAGCGAAATGGCTCACACCATCCCACCTGCAGACAGACAGGGTGAAATAATGCATTTTCCCCGTAACCATTTCTATTTATAAGAGTGCTCTTCTCATTGGAGGAGATCAACACCAAAAACCAATGCAAATATTCATGTTCGGTATTTGAAAACTCACAGGATGCCCTCCTCTGCGACGAATTATTTGCTCTGAGTCATGGTCATCCCACACCTGGATGAATTTGTGACGAATGATTGGGGCATGCGGCGAAGAACAATGCAATCACTTACTAACTATACGCTAAAAGTACTCTAATTGCAAAAAGGACAAATCCGGCAGATATTAGAACCATATCCGCTCAGCTTTTTTAACAGGTCAAAGCGAAGATGCAAAAACTCCGCGCATGAGCAAATGCCCATGTTTTGTAGTATACTATACAATTCTTGTTTTTGAAGCAAACAGCAGCTCGATCCGGCTAAATCCTGAATATAAAAGAGACTGCTGAAAAGAGGTGCAGGAACCTTCCTGCCGAGGGCCTGGGGGTGTCCCCCAGCTTCACGTTTCCCCCAAGACTGGGGGATGAAGGGGGTTGAATCTGAGTTTTCAGCACTCTCATAAAATATTATGATCCTGTATGAACAATAGGGTAATAATGTTATATAGTTATATTAATATAATAATCAGGGAGAAGTAAGAATATGAAAGAACTAAATGTGGATATAGTGGTCGTAGGAGGGGGCACTGCCGGCATGGCGGCTGCAGTGGCTGCAGCGGAGTCCGGTGCCAGTGTCATCGTTTTGGAGAAGGCGTCCACTACCGGGGGCACCGGCAACATGGGCATGGGTCTGCTTGCCATCGGCAGCAGAAGGCAGAAGCAGAAGGGTATCAAGCTCACCGTGGACGAAGCTTTTAGAATCCATATGAATTTCACTCACTGGCGCGTTGATCCCCTGCTGGTGCGGGCCTTCCTGGAAAAGTCAGGCAGCACTGCGGACTGGCTGGAAGATATGGGAGTCCAGTTTGGCGATGACCCGCATGCCAGCGAGGCCTCATTGATGGTGCTGGGTGAAAATGGGCGTACAGGCCCCAGCTCCAATGCCACCATGATGAAGAAGCTGACCGAGAGAGCACGTACGCTGGGCGTGAAAATCCACCTGCGCACTACGGTAAAGAAAATTCTCAAGGCGGGCGGCAAGGTTACGGGCGTCATGGCCTCTGATCCCGCCGAAGAGCCTATACAGGTTAATGCCGGGGCTGTGATTATCGGCACCGGCGGCTTTGGTGATAGCCCGGAGTCGATCAAGAAATATACCGGTCTGGAATGGGGCAAGGACATTATATCAATGCGGATTCCCGGCCTGGTGGGAGAAGGTATACGCATGGCCTGGGAAGTGGGGGCTGATCCCACTGATATGACGATACAGATTATCTATGGCGGCGGTGATCCCGATCTGGATCCGGATATAAGCCTGGCCTTTGGCCAGCCCGGGCTTACAGTCAATCTGCTCGGGCAGCGCATCATCAATGAGGACCAGGTGATGCTGAACCGCGTTTATGCAGGTAATGCTGTATTCATGCAAAAGAATCACTGTGCCTTTAGTATTTTTGATGCTGTCCTGAAGCAGCGTTACGAAACAACGGGCATAGATTTCCCCAGTTATCTAACGCCTGATAAAACTAAGCTCGAGAATGTCGAAAACCTGATCCAGGCGGCTATTGCAAAGGGCAATCAATATCTCTTCGTTGCCGATACCCTGGAAGAGCTTGCAGCCAAAACCGGCGTCAATGCGGCAGGCCTGCAGAAAACAGTCGAACAGTACAACGCTTTCTGCGCATCAGGTTATGATGCCGCCTTTAATAAAAACCCGCAGTATCTCAGGCCTATCAAGCAGCCCAGGTTCTACGCTAAAAGGCTCTTTGCCGGCGGTTACGGCAGCCTGGGCGGCATCAAGGTTAATTTTAAGCTGGAAGCCATGAACAAGGAACATGAAGTCATTCCCGGCCTGTATGCTACGGGTGTGGATGCCAATACCCTGTATGCAGATACTTATATTCTGGAGCTGCCCGGCAATACCGTGGGCTTCGCTCTTAACAGCGGCCGCATGGCCGGTGAAAACGCCGTTGAATACTTAAAAACACTGGCTAAATAACCCCGTAC
>CAZTHJ010000166.1:0-3360 GCA_964613565.1 uncultured Dehalococcoidales bacterium
TGGAGTTCTATCCCAATATCAGCGTTGTGGAACTTACCGACTACAAGGTTCGTATTCTGGAAGAGAGCGGCGGCACGGCCTCTCAGGTGAGGGTTTTAATCGAATCCAGTGATGAGAGGAGACAGTGGCGAACCGTGGGCAGCTCTACAAACATTATCGACGCCAGCTGGCTGGCCCTGGCAGACGGCATGGAATACTGGCTGATAAAAAATGAAAACAAGGCATAATATCGCCTGATCCTTGTATCTCACCATAAGGTTTGCCCCTTGTCTAGCGAGGTCTATTAAAGAACATGCACAGCAGTGTCATCATGTTTTGCGGAAAGGGCGGGGTGGGAAAGACCACCTGTGCGGCGGCAACCGCTCTCAAGATTGCATCCAGCGGTAAAAATACCCTGGCTATTTCTACAGATCCCACTCCCTCATTGGGGCATATTTTTAGACTGGGAAGATGTGACAAGCTGACTCCCGTTACTGCGCACCTGTCCATTTATGAGATAGGTGTAAATGAAGTTAAAAGCATGTGGGATACCAAGTTCGGACATGAAGTCTATGACGTCTTTAATACCTTCGTAGAAATAGGCTATACGGATTTTATCGAATTTATGAGTTCTATTTTGCCCGGCATGAGGGACGAGTTTATGGTGGACTATATCCGGGAGTTATACGATCAGGGCCGGTATGAGGCTATTATCTGGGACACGGCTCCCCTGGGACAGACTCTTGAACTACTCCATATGCCCTCCATGTTGCGTCGGCATCTGAGGGGGGCACCCAGGATTTACTCTAAACTCAGACTGGGGAATATAAGTAAAAAATCCATACTGGATATTATTAAAAACTGGGAAACAATTTCTCAGCGCGATATTAAATTTTTGCAGGGCAGGGTGAGTTTTGTACTTGTTACAATACCTGAAACGCTGGCAGTTGAGCAGCTGGATGGCGTCTTTTTCGAGTTGGGAAAGTATAATTTGTCCGTAAATACTATGCTGATAAATAATTTGATGGGGGATGACGCCCCGGAATTTTTCAGGCGCAAACTGATACTTCAGCGGAGCTTTGTCCGCTTGCTTCACAGAAAGTATTCAACTATTGATATTATTGAGCTGCCCATGCTGCCTCAGGAAATCACGGGGATTGAACGCTTAAAGCTGTTCGGCAAGTACATTACCCTGTAAGCTGACGCAATTCGTGATAAAAAGGTTAGTTATAGAGTGTGCGGTGTCCGCAATGAACAATGTAATATGTCTGAAATAACTATACGAATTATCCCTTGATTACGGCTATAGGCTCTGCCATGGCTATTTTCCTGGATAGGCCAGCATTTTCAGCTATTTCGACAACGTGGGTTACATCTTTGTAAGCCTGTGAAGCTTCCTCGGCCAGCGAGTTGATGTTATGTGCCCGTATCGTGATACCCCTGCTTTCCAGTTCTCGCGCAATGTCATGCCCTTTGAGCATGCGTTTGGCCTCGCCCCTGCTGTGTAATCTGCCGGCGCCATGGCATGTAGAGCCAAAACTTTCTCTCATGGCAGTAACTGTTCCTACGGCAATATAGGAACGACGCCCCATGTCGCCGGGTATCAGAACCGGCTGGCCTGTGGCTTGATATTTTTGTGGTATATCCCTGTGGCCGGCAGGGAAAGCCCTGGTAGCCCCTTTCCTGTGTACACAGACCCTGACCGGCTTATCATCGATGCTGTACTCTTCGAGCTTGGCTATGTTATGTGCAACATCATAGACCTGGCTCATGCCGAGCGCAGCGGTATTTTTGCCGAATACCCTGGTGAAGGAATCCCTGGTCCAGTGACAGATACACTGACGGTTAGCCCAGGCAAAGTTGGCCGCGCATGCCATGGCAGCCAGGTAATCCCTTCCTTCGTTTGACCTGATAGGGGCGCAGGCAAGCTGCTTATCCGGCAGCTCAATGCCGAATTTAAGCACCGCCTGTCTCATAACCTTGAGGTAATCGTCGCAGACTTGATGGCCCAGCCCTCTGGAGCCTGTATGAATCATCACCAGGATCTGCCCCGTGTGAAGTATACCCATGGCCTCACACGCAATAGGGTCGTAAATCTCTCTGATAGCCTGTATTTCGAGGAAATGATTGCCTGATCCCAAAGTCCCTAATTGTGGCCCGCCTCTTTTTTTTGCCCTTGCGCTTACCCGGGAGGCATCGGCACCCTGCATGCATCCCGATTCTTCAGTTAGCTCCAGGTCTTCGGGCAGGCCGTAACCGTTTTGTACCGCCCAGCGGGCGCCGTTGATAAGGACTTCGTTGATAACCTTTTCTCCAACCTTGATCCTGCCTTCAGACCCCAATCCGGAGGGAATATTGTTATACAGATGGTTGATCAGCTCGTTGATTTTTGGTTTTATCTCATCCTCCGTCAGATTTGTCCTCAGCAATCTAACGCCGCAGTTGATATCATACCCCACTCCTCCCGGAGAGATTACCCCGTCTTCTACTCTCATAGCGGCCACACCGCCAATGGGGAAGCCGTAGCCCCAGTGTATATCGGGCATAGCCATGGACCTGCCGATAATACCAGGAAGTGTGGCTACATTCGCTACCTGCTCGACAGCCTGGTCCCGCATGATTGTCGCCAGCATAATGGCATCGGCATAAATAATACCCGGGACTCTCATGCCGCTTTTATAGTCCTGCGGTATTTCCCAGCGGCACTCATCCAGTTTCTTCATTGGGGGATATTTTTCTGACAAGATATTTTCCCCTTACAGGTCAAAGATTATGTTTGCCGTCAATCCTGCTGTCTGGTTTTCAATGCTCAACATATGGTAAGTGGCCGCCTTAATCTCCCTGTAAATTTCTGTTTTATTGTCTATCTTTTGGCCTCCACAGGCTGCCCTTAAATTGTTATCAGTTAACTCTTTAATCTTGAACTGGTTGAAAAGGAGATGTTCTGTTTCAAAAACATAGATCAGTTCGTTTAACCAGGCGATGAGTAATTCTTCCCTGTCATGGGCACGCAGGTCAATCTTCTTAGTTATACAGGGTTTGATTCTATCGAGATCAGTAATCAGGCTAAACAGACCTCTGGCGGCATTGGTAAAAACCTGTTCCAATGTTTCTCCATAAACAGTAATACCCATGTCAGCGGTATGATCGATAATTTCGAAGGGTTGCTTCATGAGACTATTATATAACGCTAATGCTGAAAAGGGGCAAATAGAGCTATATATCGTACCTGAGCAGGTTGGAGTTTAAATGTTTCTCGTCTGGTCTTTCCAGTATATTGCCCTGAGCTCTTTTTTAAGAATCTTGCCGGCAGCATTCTTGGGCAGATCGGCGGCGAATTCGATGGATTTGGGAGTTTTATAACCTGCTATACGTTTCTTG
>CAZTHJ010000167.1:0-3342 GCA_964613565.1 uncultured Dehalococcoidales bacterium
CCACTACCTCCTGAATGCAAATCAGGCGCTCTCCCAACTGAGCTACAGCCCCATGAAGTAGATATAATTATACTAATTAGGGGCCGCATGAAACAAGCGCTGCACTGTATTTAACAACTGTAAATAGCACTATCAAGTTTCCGTCAGCTGGCCTTTTTATCTATAAAACATTGGCTCATTTACGGCATCGGTGATATTCTTTTCAATATAGAAATTATAGTGTGCATGGCTTTTAGCTGAAAGTTATAGTATTATTGATGGCGCATGTACGGCACATATTTTGAGGATTTTATTAAGTCCGGCGAATCATTGCGGGTTTACAAAGATGACAAGCTTATCTTCAGTTCCTCTGGGAAGATGCTACTGCCGCTGCTACAGTACATCAAGGAACATGCCGCTCGTAATCAGGATGTGGTGGTCATGGATAAGATTGTGGGCAGGGCGGCAGCGTTGCTGCTGGTCAAAGCCCGCTGTTATGAAGTTTTCAGTCCCCTGGCCAGTGAACGCGCCGTGGCAATACTGGAAAAAAACAAGATACTGCATTATTTCAGCAGGGTGGTTCCAGTAATCCTGCGGCCGGGCAGCGAGGAGATCTGTCCCATGGAGCAGATGTCCTCAGATATAGAGAGCGCAGATAAATTCTACGAAATGGTAAAGGGACTGGTTTAAGCCGCAGCGCTGGGCTATATCAGGTTAACGATGAGCTTGCCGAAGAGGGGCCCCACAAAGTAGCGCATCAGGGGCAGAAACAGCGCCGAATAGCGTTTCCTGATGTGGGTAGATAAATCCCCCAGGAAATCTTCAAATGTTCTCTTCTGGAAATTCAGCAGGAACTGTGACTTGGCCGTATCATACCAGTCCAGGTAATAGGGGATTTTGGTAAATTTGCGTGCCGAAGGCAGCGGCAGGCCGTAAACCTTGAGCATCTCTTTGATCATGTCCCCATACAGCATGCGCTGCGCAGGCCCGCCTGATATTATCAGCGTCTGACCTTTGATTTGGTCAAATTTGTTAACGGCATTCAGGATTGCCTGCGCGGTATCATAGGGATGGCAGTATTCGATGCGGTTGGTGAGCGGAACGCTGAACATGCGCTTGAAATCGCTGAACTCGAAGTTCAGGTACATGGTGGCAGTCAGGCGCAGGATGAGGTAATCGATACCCGATCCCCGGATTACGCTTTCAGCCCGATGCTTGCTCTCGCCATAGGCGCCTTTGGGTTTGCATTCTGTCTTATCCGGGCAAAGCGGCTCGGTCGCATGAGGAGTGGGACCGAAGGCGGCGGCGGAGGAAGTATAGATGAAGTTTATTTTCCTGCCGCTGTTCTTGATGGCATCTACCACGTTCTGAGTGCCCCCCACATTGACCTTAAACGTTCTCTCGGCGTTGATATAGGCCCAGGGAGGCAGGATGGCTGCCATATGGATGACCGTGTCAATATCCTGCAGCGCAGCCTGGACCTGACCGGGCTGCGTGATATCTCCCCAGAAAATTTCCACACCGGGACCGATGTCCTTTACATTTTTGCGGCTGCGCTTATTGTCCAGGTCGAAGATGCGCACTTTAAAACCGTTTTTCAGGAGTATACGGCTGACGATTTTGCCCAGGCCGCCGGCGCCGCCCGTGATGAGAATTCTTTTTTGTCCCTGTATCATTATCTTTATTTGTACTACTTTTTGAGCTTTTCGGCAAGCCAGTCCACCCACTGCAGGCGCAATTGCCCGCTCATGAGGGGGGTGGTATGCAGTCCGCCCTTGCTGAGGATGAGGTCTTTGGGTGCGGCTGCAGTTTCATAGACCGGGGCAAGTTTCTCCCACGGCGTGACGCTGTCACCCGCGCAGTGAACAAACAGCTTGGAGCAGTCCTTCAAATCTGCGAGCACGTTTTTCATATTCATCTGCAGCGCCGAGGTGATAAATTTTTTCAGATCCACCTTGACGGTATAGCCGAAAAGATACATCCAGGCGCGGCAGCCCCATGCTGCCAGGCCGGAAAGCCAGGGGAAGGCTCCCTGCTGCGGATATTTCATAACATAGCTGCGCTTTTGTCCCCAGTGGCCGAAGTCCTGCGGCACTTCAAAGAGCATGCAATGGTTTAGCTGCGGCGGGCTGGATAAGGCAACCAGTGCTTTAGGCTGAAGCTTTTCAGCAGCCATGATAGCGGACATGGCGCCTAGGCTGTGACCGGCCAGCCCCATTTTGCCCTCATCAACCTCAGGGTGATCCTTGAGGACCTGCCAGGCATCCACAATGTCATCAACCATTTTGCCGTCAACGATGCCTTCGCTGGAGCAGTGCCCGCGCATATCGAAAATTAAAGTGGCAATGCCGCGCTGGGCCAGCAGCCTGGCGCTGGGCATGGTCTGCCTGTAACTGGAGCCGAAACCGTGGCAGAGTACTGCGCCGGGAACAGGCGACTCTGCTGAGGCATTTTCAGGCAGCAGTATTTGGCCGCGCAGCTTGATGCCATTTGAGCCGAATGTGATATGTTTTTCCCTGATACGGCAGGGTTTCACTTTTGCTGTTACTGTAGAATTCATTTCTTAATATACTCCGGACATGTAAATCTACTAAGGTTAAGTATAGGCTATATCATGCTCTTCTATATGAGGTGAACGGGCAGTTCTGGCACAGGAATAAAGCTGATTCCCCGTCATCCTTTAGGCCGATGGCAGGTCATCCTTTAGTATGACCGGCAGTTTACGGCGAAGCCATATTTTTAGGAAGGAATAACCCCATCCGGCAGGTGATGCCGGGTGGCGGAGCCGGTATGCTCTTCACTATTACACTCCTCGGGCATACCCTGACCTTATGGGAAAACATCGGCATTGCAGTTGCCTTTGCTGTGGCGATGATTATGCTGGCGATCTGGTCCTTCAGCAACCAGGACCAGACAACGGCTTCAAAGCCGGTCTTTAAAACTACTGCGCTTAAAGACGCGCTTCCATCCGCCCCCGCCCTTTTGCCTCATCTCCTTTAAGCGGGGTATATACAGCGCCCCCGGGATGAGCAGTATGGCCACGGAATAGATGGCAAGCCAGGGCTGGGATTCTGGATAGTAGAAAACCGAGATGATGGGGAATGTGATAAAGGCAATGGCATAGCTGAAGGTGGGAAACTTGGTGATGGCTGTAAGCAGCAGGAAAAGACCCAGGTAATAGGGGCAGCCCCAGGGTATCATGCGTGCCAGCGCGCCGATGCAGGTAGCCCCTCCCTTGCCGCCGCGGAATTTCAGCCAGACGGGGAAGGCGTGACCCAGCACGACTGCAATGCCGGACACATACTGCATGAGGGTTACGGGCTGGTTTTCGATGCCGAAGATGAGCTCGGTGAAGTACACCGC
>CAZTHJ010000168.1:0-3332 GCA_964613565.1 uncultured Dehalococcoidales bacterium
CTGCCAGTTGGGCTTGCGCTTTTCTGCAAAGGCCCGTCTGGCCTCCCTGGCATCCTCGCTGGTGGCGACGCGGTTGCGTACTTCCCTCTCTATTCTCAGGCCTTCTTCAAGCGGTACGTTGTAGCCTCTTAGCATGGCTTCCTTGGCAGCCCTTACCTGTAACGGCCCGGCCTGGCAGATAGTCTCGGCCCACTTTCTGGCTTCTGCCATGAGCTGCCCTGCCGGCACCACCTTGTTTATCAGGCCGATGCGGTATGCTTCCTGGGCGTCGATTTGCTGCCCCAGCAGCACCAGTTCGGCGGCTTTGGCCCGCGCTATGAAGCGGGGCAGCCTCTGCGTGCCGCCCGCACCGGGTATTTCGCCCACCTGTACTTCCGGCTGGCCAAAGCTCGCATCCTCGGCTGCTATGCGCAAATCGCAGGTCAGCGCCATCTCCAGGCCAGCCCCCAGGCAGTAGCCCTGGATGGCGGCAATGAACGGCTTCCAGACCTGGTCCGGGCGCATTCGCTCGTCAATTCCATCTGGCCTGCCCAGTATGCCGGGCTCGCCCTGCTTGATGTCTGCGCCCACGCAGAAAGCCCTGCCGGCGCCGCAGATGATGGCTACCAGCGCCTCTGGGTCGTCGCGGAAATAAAGTATATAGTGGTCCAGTTCTTTTCTCAGTTCGCTGTTGATGGCGTTTAAAGCCTCAGGGCGGGTGAGAGTAATTATGGCGATTTTGCCTTCCTGTTTATAATCTACGGCCATTGACGAAACCACCTCAGTTTGATTGCGGAAGCTTTGATCATTTTAATATTTTAATATAACCTGCTGCATTTTCTCCAGCCATACGCCCGCTGTTTACAGCAAAACCCATGGTATGGCCCGGCAGGATAAAACAGTAACTGTCTCCGTATTGGTTATTGGCATCTGAACCAGCTGCGTACAGCCCGGGGATTACATCATAATTCTTGGTCAGCACCTCCAGGTTATGGTTTACCCTGATGCCGCCCAGCGTGCCGTAGGCCCCCGGGAGCAGCCTGAAGGCATAAAATTTGGGTGTTTTCACGGGTCTCTTCAGGTATTTGGAGGACTTTTCGAATATATCATCGTGCCCCTTCTCGCAGGCCATATTATATTCCTCCACAGTGCGCAACAGGCCGTCCTCCTTGATGCCGGTTTTGGCCGCCAGTTCAGCCAGGGAATCAGCTTCAAAAACGATCTTCTTGCCGGCGGCGATGGTCTTGCGGATGGCCTCCCCGAGCGACTCAATCTTCGGTTTTGGCAAGACGCCGTAAATAACGTCCAGCCCGGTATTTTCATAATATTCCCTGGTGGTGGCGTCAATGATGTTAAAAACACTGCGGTCCTTTTGAATGGCTATGGCATTACCCGTGAAAGTATTGTTATCCATCATCTCTTCATCAAAAAAGCGTTCCCCCAGCAGGTTTACCACCAGGTTGGGCTGGCGGGAAGCGATGGTGAGCTCGGCTTCCGCCTTGGTCTCATCGAGGCTTTCCGCGCCCACGTAAATCATATGCATAATCATTTCGCTGGCACCACCGCCGGCATCCCATGCCATGCGGATGCCATCGCCAACGCAACCGGGAATGCGGAAGGATAGTATATCGCGTCCCCATTCAAAACCGGTGTATTTTTTTATCAGCTCGGGGTTATCTCCAAAGCCGCCTGTGCCGATAATCGCTGCTTTACAATTTACAGTTATCTCGTCCTCGGCCTCATTGACTACCAACACGCCGGTCACACGGCCATTTGACTTAAGGATTTTTTTGGCGTGCGTGCGCAGTTTGATATTCACGCCCAGTTCATGGGCTTTAACGGTGAGGCACTTTATCATATTGGATGAAGAGCCGGGGCCGACATAGCCGTCCGGGCTGGAGATCATATGTACAGTTGCATAAGCGCCAGGATCAGTGCTTATTACGCCAGCAAACTTAACCCCCATTTTTTCCAGCCAGTCAAATGTGTCCGCGGATTTATCAATATATTTCTTGGCCAGTCTGGCATCGGCCTTCCAGTGATTGTAATACATCAGCGCCTTGAAGGCTTCCGCCCGGGTGGTGGTGATGTTCTTTTCCCGCTGAAGCCTGCTTCCCACGGCGAACAGCCCGATCCCCATATTGCCCGTACCGCCTGTGGTAGAGGCCTTTTCCAGAACGGTAACCCTGGCGCCTTTTTCAGCCGCGGCTACCGCCGACGCCATTCCCGCAGTCCCCCCGCCAATCACTGCTATGTCGGTATTAATAATCTCCATATATATCTCTCCTGTTTTGAATTATTTTTCCCGCGTTTGTACCTGGCTTAACACTGCGTTACCTGCCTCTATGACAGGGAGCAGCAAGTGTGAGGGATATTGCTCACAGCGATATATTTTGTGCAGGGTGGTTCGGCTGCTGCAGATGTGATAGGGTATATACTCAACATTGGTCATACCCCCCGCCCCGGTAGGCAAATCCATGCTCATAACATCCAGACAAATGCGGTGCCCTTTTTCAAAAAGGTTGGCCGTAGAAATAATTTCAATATTGTATTCGTTGATTTCGCCGGGCACCACCGGTTTTTGAGACGCCCTGGTCAAACGGTGCCAGGGTTTATAAGGCTTGGACCTGGCGGGGTCTGTTTCCCGCAGCGAAGCTTTAAGCCAGCCCCTGGTTAGCTCCCTCTCGGGTAAATTGACGGGCACATCGTATTCACCTTCCCTGGCCGTCCTCACCGACACGTCGGGGCCGACATCCTTTAACGAGACAATCCAGTTTGTATCTGCCTGATCGATGGAGGCATACAGGTTTAAAACGATCGGACCTGCGACCAGTGTATCCCGCGGCAATGGTTCGGTCATATATCTAAGACGCTCAATTTTGCGTGTTTGCGTGGGCGGCATCTGCACAAAGGCGTCGGGTTCTTTGTAATCATCCCTGCCACCGGCTGTGAAGGGCTGCTCCCTCAGCCTGCCCCAGCCGTGTAGATATAGTTTCCTCCACTCCGTCCCCGGCACGGGCCAATCATCGGCGAAATACCAGGAATTGGCACCCATCACCCACATTTTGACCCTGGGCTCTTTCATAATGCCTGTGTCAATGCCTTTGAGCCAGTAATCGTACCACCTGAGGATTTCACCATGAAAAGCCTGCCAGGGCCGTGGCAGGTGGGCAGGTCCCGTGAAAAGTAGTTTTTTAGGAATATCGATGCCCGCGTACCAGCTCTGGCATCCCTGGATATGCCCCTTATAGGTATAGGCATACCAGCCTGCCCCGGTATAGGCCGGCACCCTGATCTTTTTGATGAAGGCGTCACCCCTTTCCACTGCGTCCGCCCTGTCAAAGGGGTAAATC
>CAZTHJ010000169.1:0-3320 GCA_964613565.1 uncultured Dehalococcoidales bacterium
TCTTCTAACCAACGCTCCAAAGTTTGGTAATGGAGACCCGTACGTGGATACGATTGTAAATGACGTATGCACGCATTTTAGCACCGAATTATCCAGATACCCGGGTATCGGAGGTACAAAACATGTTACTGCGGCGGCGGCAGGCACGGGGCATCTGGGTCTGGGGCAACAGGTTGGCGCATTACCGGATGGCAGAAAATCCGGAGAGCCCCTGTCGGAGGGAGGCATTTCACCATATCAGGGCAGAAATGTAAAAGGCCTGACAGCAACCCTCAGATCTGTGGCCAGCCTCGATCATCTCAAGCTTACCGGCGGCTCGGTATTGAATATGAAGCTCAACCCCAGCGAAGTTAAAGACGAAGCCAAGATGCGTAAATTTATTTCTCTGCTCAGGACATACTGTGAAACGGGCGGCTACCTTGTGCAGTTCAATATTGTAAGCGGTGACGTGCTGAGGGATGCTCAAAAACACCCGGAAAACTATCGCGATCTACTGGTTCGGGTGGCGACATACAGCGCTTACTTTGTTGAGCTGAGCCCTACCCTGCAAAATGACATCATCTCCAGGACTGAATTTAAGGAGCTTTAGTTTATTGTTGGAAAATAATATGGATATCATGAAAAATTCCGATACTGCAATACAGGTAGGAACAGAAAAAGGTCTCATCTTCCATATCATTCACGGGTCATTTGTGGACGGGCATGGCATCAGGACTACTGTTTTTCTCAAGGGCTGCCCTTTAAGCTGCCTGTGGTGCTGCAATCCGGAAGGCCAGAAACGCCATGCCGAGCTCAAAGTTACCTCCTCCTTATGTAATGGCTGCGGCAAATGTCTGCATATATGTCCAGCCGCAGCCATTCAGTTAAGCCAGATACCAGGGACGGATATGCTCAGGGTCGACCGTGATCTGTGCACGGACTGCCTGAAATGCGTCGACGTCTGTTATACGGGTGCTCTGGATTGCTTTGGGAAATACTACACCGTGGATGAGCTCTTCGATATTGTTAAAAGGGATGAGCAGTATTACAGCACCTCCGGCGGCGGGGTTACTGTCGGCGGCGGGGAACCTACACTGCAGTACCGTTTCGTGCGTGCCTTTCTTAAGAAATGCAGGGAGAACTATATTCACACCGCTCTGGATACCTGTGGCTATACCATCAATGATGAGGCTTTAAAGGCTCTGGAAGAGGCAGACCTTCTATTGTTTGATATCAAAGACATTGAGCTGGGGCAGCATCTGATAGATACATCGGTCTCCAACGAGATTATCCTCAGAAACCTCAAACATCTCAGTGACATGGGTAAACCGATCATAATAAGGTTTCCTATCATACCAGGGCATACTGATTTCGAGGAAAACATCGTCGCCACCGCCAGGTTACTATCGGGATTGAAAAGTATTGAGAGAATTGACCTTATGGCATATCACGAATACGGCACGGTTAAATACGGGCAACTGGGCAAGGAATATAAACTGGACGTTGAAACACCGGGCGAAGAGCAGATGAACCAGATCAAAGAAACACTGGAAAGCTATGGCCTCAAGGTTCAATTAGGCGGCTGATTGAACCCTCCGGGATATGGAGGTCTGCTGGAATATCATTTAAGGAGTAGTGAATGCTGCTATCAGGCAAAGTTGCTATTATAACGGGCGGAGCTAAAGGCATTGGAAAGGGTATTTCACTCAAATTTGCCGAGGAAGGATGCAATATCGCCATTGCTGACATTAACGAGGAGGAAGCTGCTAACACTCTGATAGATGTGAAAGCCAAAGGAGCGAAAGGTATTTTTGTCAGGTGTGATCACACCGATAGCCAGCAGGTTCAGCAAATGGTGGGGAAAGTCATCAGCGAGTATGGAAAGATCGACATTCTGGTTAACAACGCTGGTGGATTTGGACCGCCTGTTTCCTTTACTGATTTATCGGAAGATGAATGGGATAGACGCATAGCCCTGAACCTCAAAGGAGTCTTTCTTTGCTGTCGAGCTGTTGCCCCGCACATGATCGCAAGAAAATCTGGCAAAATTATCAATATGGCTTCCATTGCCGCGATCGCTGCCGGTCCTCCCGCAGCTCATTACGGAGCATCCAAGGGCGGCATCATGGCGCTAACACTTGACCTTGCTGTTGAACTGGCCCGCTTCAATATTTGTGTTAATTCAATACTGCCGGGAACCATACGCACTGACATGTGGCAGACAAATATCCCTCCTGGGGCAAATGAAGACGAATTCTTCCAGCAAATGGGAAAAAACCTCGTTCCGTTGGGCAGAGTAGGTACACCCGAAGATGTTGCAGGTGCCGCGCTATTTTTAGCCTCCGGTCTTTCCGATTATGTGACGGGTGACAGGATCATAGTTGCGGGAGGGTTGCCTTTGCAGTCTCCCCCGTTTTAATCGCAGAGAAGCTTTAGCGAATTAAGGTCAGGGCCGCTCTGCTTAATTAATCTTGTGGAAGAATAAGGAGTATCTAAATGCCTCCAGGATATATGGGACGAATCCTATGGGTCAATCTTACTGACAATACAATTGAAGACGAGTTACTTGATGAAGCAATCTGCCGAAAATTCATAGGTGGCTACGGAATTGGAGCAAAGTTATTACTAGACCATCAACAGGCTTTGATTGACCCGTTGAGTCCTGGCAGTGTTTTTGGCGTTCTTACCGGCCCTTTCAATGGTACTCCTGTTTTTTCGGGTGCCAGATATACAGTTGTAGGAAAGTCTCCTTTAACCGGCTGCTGGGGTGATGCCAATTCAGGTGGTTATTTTGGCTCTGGTCTGAAATTTGCTGGTTATGATGGTGTTCTTTTTAAGGGAATAGCGCAGAAGCCCGTGTACTTGTTTATAAATGAGGGCAGGGCCGAAATAAAGGATGCCGGCCATATATGGGGAAAGGATACATATGAAACCGAAGATATACTCAGGTCTGAACTGGGTAAACATACCCGCGTGGCTTGTATCGGCCCTGCGGGAGAAAAAATCTCACTGATATCCTCTATTATGCATGATAGAGGCCGGGCCGCCGGCCGTTCTGGCCTGGGTGCAGTCATGGGCTCAAAACGGCTTAAGGCAATAGCAGTCAAAGGTAGCATGAACGTGCCTGTTGCCGATGCCATGAAGGTAAAGGAATTAAGCGCACATTTCAGAAATAATTTAGCGGGACCCATTGAGTTTTTTAGGGATATCGGTACCCCTGCATTTACCGTGCCACATTGCCAGGAAGGTGATTCCCCTGTTAAAAACTGGGGAGGGATTGCCTCAATAGACTTCCCTCAGGTGGAGTTGCTGGGTTCAGATGCCGTTAAGAGAAGGGTTGA
>CAZTHJ010000170.1:0-3312 GCA_964613565.1 uncultured Dehalococcoidales bacterium
GGGGCAGGGCAGCGCTGCACAGGCCTATTGACAGGGACAGGCTGCCGTCGTACCCTTTAGTTCTCGAATAACTGGAGGAGGGATGTTATTATGCCAAAATCTTCAACCGGTCTGGATGAAAACGTGGCCGGGCTGCTGTGCTATGTGCTGGGCTGGATCTCCGGCCTGGTCTTTTTCCTCATCGAGAAGGACAGCAAGTTCGTCAAGTTCCATGCCATGCAGTCTATCGTGGTCTTCGGCGCCATCACGGTAGTCTCCGTGGTCCTCTCCTGGATACCCGTCGTCGGCGCCATCATCGGCTGGCTGCTCTCGGTACTGGCTCTTGTGCTGTGGATCATCCTCATGATCAAGGCCTACCAGCACCACATGTTCAAGCTGCCCTGGGCCGGCGATATCGCGGAAAAGCAGGCCAAATAATTTAATTAGGCACCTGTCCCCCTGGCTCCCTTTCCTCGATAGGAAAGGGGGAAGCAGGCGGGGCTTCAGCCCCGCCGTTGCATCTATCCTGATATGGTCTATTTGACCACAATCTGTGCCGGATCCGTGACCGTGAGCTGGGCCTTGCCGGTGAAATTGTTCTTGGCCAGCGGGGCGGTTACCTCTACAGTCTTGTCCTTGTACTTGGCCGCCAGGTCGCCGAAGGGCTTGGGGTCCTGAATGTCCAGCGGGAAGCTGGCCATGGGATCGCCGCCCTCATCGCCGATGAAGACGATGGTAGCCGGAGGCATGAAGGAGACAACATCCAGTACAACTCCGCTTACCGTTACCTTGTCACCAAAGTTTGTCAGGTTGAGCGCATCGCTCCACTTTACCACAGCTCCTGCGGGTGGAGGAGGCACAGCGGGGGTGGTGGGCGCTGCTGGTTTGTCAGCTGTGGCCTTGCGGAAAAGCTCCAGGGCTTCCTCAGGCGGAATGGTCTCAATGAGCACGGCCTTGCCGTTCCTGATTTCCTTGATATAGAAGGTTGTGATGGAATCCACCGTGCGTTCAATGCCCACGTCCGGGCGGTTGATCATCATATGACTGCCCATGGCGCTTTCCCATTTCATGCCGCTGGCCATGACCTGCGCCACCTTGTCCACCTCTATGCTGCCTGACTGCTGCATGGCAGTGGTAATTGCTGTCAGCAGGGCGCCTCCGGTCATCTCAAGCGTCTCCCACTTGCCGAAAACCTTGGTGTAGGCTTCCTTGAATTCAACGCCTGCCTCGGTCAGCGGGGGATCGTACTCCACGGGGGAGCCGCTCATGACCAGGCCCTCAACATACTGGGCGCCGCCGGCCAGGGTGACTGCGGACTGTGCATCCAGCGTTATGCCGGTGAATAGAGCGCCCTGGTAGCCGGCGTCCCTGATGGCCCTTACGGGCGCCATCTCATAGGGATAGACCACGTCCGGTTTGAGCGCCTTGACCTTGGTGGCCACAGCGCTGAGGTCCTGCTGCCCGGCCGGGTAAAATTCCTGCGTCACCTGCACGCCCAGGCGTTTGAGTTTCTGGGCCGTCATGTTGGAGACCAGCTTGCCTATGAAGGAATCGTCCAGCACTATGCAGTAGGTCTTGTACTCCGGGTGCTGGCTGACATACCAGCCGTTTACAATGTCCATGCTGGTCTGGATAAAGCCGGTCTGGAAAGCGTATTTAAAGTTCGGATCCAGGATGGCCGGCGTGGGCGCCATCACGGAAGTCAGCACGCCTTCCTTGTCCGCCAGCGGTACCCAGGCATCCGGGCTGTCCATGCCGATGATGTACTTGACCTTGTCCTCGAAGATCAGGCGGTTTACGGCGCTGCTGGCCTTGGTCTGGTCGCCTTCCCCATTGTACTGGATCATCTCCAGCTTGTACCTGGTGCCGCCCACATCCAGCCCGCCCTTGTCATTGAACATGGCGGCATAGACTTTGGTGACCTTCTGGGCAGCCACGCCGTTGGCAAGGCCCAGGTGTTCGACCTCGCCGATCTTGAGCACCTGCTGCGGCGCTGCGGTGGTAGAAGTCGACTGCGGCGCCGCGCAGCTCACCAGCAATACCGAAGCTAACAGAATTATCAGCAGAACAACAATACCTGCCGTGAAGACTTTGTTTTTATGCATTTTTACCCCCTTTATTATCTTAGTTCAGCGTTTTTCAGCTTTTAGTGACATGCTTCCATACTCATCAGCCCCCCGTTGATCTATGATAATAAATTCAAACACGCCCTGCCTAGCGATAGATATAATCACCAGCCTGATATTTGGGTGGTATAACTGGTATCTGGAGGTAGGAGTCATATTTCCCACCCGAATGAATGATATGGTTGCCCCTGTTATCGGTTTTCCATACCAGGTGTTCGAACCAGCCTTCCCGGATATACCGGCCGGCTATCATGAGCTGAAGCTGCTGTCCCTTATGCCAGAACATGCTGTAAGGCCAAATCTCAATGTCCACGGGGACGATTTCCCCTGATTTAAGCTTCTGATCCCGGCGGTGTGCCTGGACGGGCTGGAAATCCGTGGACCACTTTGGATCCAGCTCGCGACGGGAGACACGCATTTTGCCCCAGCCGCCAGGATGTGGCTCGCCCAGTGCAGATAACGATAACCAGTTGCCCTTTTCGTCCAGCTTCCTGATATAGATGAATAAGTCCATATCGTCATGGCCGTCAGCCTCAACCCAGGCATGAAGCTTCATGTAGCCGGTGATCTCGGTATCTTGCTCGAATTTGATGGCAAAAGCCGTCTGCCCTGCCTGGCTATCATAGCTCGCCTTGGATTCCCTGCCGACCAGGCTTGGGGACATGGCAGCATGGGCCGCATCCAGATAAAGCTTGTTATACTGAGTTCTGGCCAGGGGGAATTCCTTCTCAGGGCGATTTGTCTGATAGTTGTACTCAAAGGCGTCCATAATTTCCAGGCGTACCCTGGGGGTAAGCTCCCAGCCATTACGGATATCTTTAAGATAGCGGTCGAAAAAGCACTTCAAATCCTCCAATCCAAACGTGCTGTAAGTATCAGGCCATTCAAAATCCCGGTGCACCCTCAGCCATTTCTTAGTGGAACGGATTCTACGAAACCCTTCCATGGAACCGCGAAGATGGAAATGGTTCCAACCAGCGCAGACATAGGTGGGGATTTTGATGTTTTCCCATTTCGGGATCTTGTCCTCCCAATACGTGTTCATAAGAGGGTATTCCAGGGCCATTTTAAACATATCGTCAATGTAGCCGGTGCCGATACCCAGTTCGACCAGTTGGTGTTAGCCAACGCCGCCTTTGCCGGCACGCCAATTTCCGCCGATGCCCAGGTTGTTTTGCAGGAAAATGTCACCGATACCTATGCCGCG
>CAZTHJ010000171.1:0-3310 GCA_964613565.1 uncultured Dehalococcoidales bacterium
CAGCGCCCAGCCGCCCAGGCCGAGCAATATACCTATGATGATGGTAAGGTTCATGCCTGAAATTGCCAGAATATGGCTGGTGCCTGTACGTACGAAGGAGTCGCGCAGCTCGGCGGGGATATTCCCCGTTTTGCCCAGGAAGATGCCCTGGGCTACCGAGGCCTGCGGCTCGGGCAGCGCGGCATTAATAGTCCCGGCAAGAGCATTTCTACAGGTAAAGATCCAGCTTAAAATTTTGGATCCCCTGCCCCTTTCCAACAGCTCAATTTGAGGGTAATTCAATATGGAATATATCTCCCTGTTTGCCAGGTAGCCTTTAAAATCGAAACTGCCCCGGTCCTGCGGAGTCGTCAGCTTGCCCCTGATCTTCAGCACGTCGCCATACTCATATTTCGTGTATATGTTTGTTCTGACCAGGGCCAGGCCGCTGACCTCCCTTATCGCAGGGCCGATCTCCATAGTGTCCGGGGCAAATTTGAAGGATAAGCTCCTGTCTGCCTGTTCCGGGTCTTCTGTGATCATCCCTGTGATAATCACGCTTTCTGCATCGTTATAATATTGCAGGCTCTCTTCATCCACGAGGGGAATGGTTGTATGTGAATAGATTGCAGCAGCGAAGAATATCAGCAGCGCAGCAAAAAGGAGTAATACTCTCCTCCAGTAGGCGGGCTTGAAGGCTATAATTAATGCGGGCAGGAGTGATAATGAGATAAGCCACAGCGGCATTTCAATGCGTAGACCCGTGATGATGCCGGCTATCCAGGCTAAACTTAAAGCTAAGAGGATCACAGGAATCAGTTCTCCAGTGTAATCAGATTGATGATACGGCCCAGCAATGCTTCGCCGATGCCGTCTACCTTGAGCAGGTCGTTATATGTTCTGAAGGGGCCGTTCTGCTCCCGGTAAGCCACAATGGCCTGGGCTTTGCTGCTGCCGATTTCGGGCAGGGCCTGCAGCAGCCAGGCATCAGCATGATTAATATTTACTCTCTGCGGTTCAACATTTTGCAGGGTGCTGGGCACATGGATGGAAACACATTTTGTATCGGATTCGGTTAGCAGCCCCGCTGAGCCGATTAAAGACATGATACTTTCATCCGGGCTGGCCGGATAGGTGCCGGGACTGACTACTGCACCGTATATATTTACACTGCAGGTATATTCGGGTATACTGGCTTCCCTGATCTGGATTTCCCGGGGGTTGTTCACTGCAAGGCGGATACCGAGAATTGTGCAGCCTGTAATCAGGGCTATAACAAGCAGGGTTGATGTGGCCAGGATGATTTTCTCCCGAATATTTGACATAATTGCCCTCCATCTATTTTAATCAAGGGGACAGTGATAAAATTCTATCATAATGGATAATTCAAAAACGATAACTTTAAACAGAAAAGCATACCATGATTATCATATCCTGGATACCTTGGAAGCGGGCATCGTGCTTAAAGGGACGGAAATCAAGTCTATCCGGGATGCCAGGGTCAATATCCGGGACGCCTATGCCAAAGTTGAGAATGGCGAATTATGGTTGTATAACGCACATATATCCAAATATCAGGCGGGCGGCTATTTTGACCATGACCCGGACAGAAGGCGCAAGCTGCTGCTGCACAGGTCCCAGATTGATGACCTGGCTATGGAGACGGTTAAAAAGGGGCTGACTATAGTTCCCGTGAGATTATATCTAAAAAAGGGTAAAGCCAAGGTAGAGCTGGGGCTGGCCAAAGGCAAGAGGGCCTTTGACAAGCGGGAAACCATCGCCAAGCGGGACGCAGACAGGGTTATTGAGCGCTCGCTCAAGCACAGAATTTAGAAAGTCCACCAAATGTATTATAATTATAAGCATGGGGGCGCGTGGCTTCGACAGGGGCAGGCCTACAGGATTGCAGGTCGAGGTGCCATCCACCTCGTTAATAAGGTGGCAAAAAACAACTGCCAACGAAGCAGTACCAGTCGCAGCCTAATCAAAGGTAGCGCATCCAACCTGACCTCACCCTGATGGGTTGGGATTGGGTGACGAACAGTCAGGGTGCTCCGGATCTGATGCCGATAGGTGAAGGCTAAGAAAACATCGGCTGGCCTGGCTGTACTCAGTCAGCGGAGGACAGGCAGGCAAGATAAAAGTGCTGACTAAACCTGTAGTAGATTCTGGCAACCTGTTTTTGGACGGGGAGTTCAACCCTCCCCCGCCTCCACCATGTAATTAAAAGAGCCGCATTTAAAGATCGGCTCTTTGTTATTTCAGTTTTTTATCTACCAGTGCAGCGGGATTATCTGCTCGCCCCTTTTTATATTCCCAAAACTACAAACCAGGTATTATATGCGTTGAATAATAGCTGCTTTCTGCTATATGATAAGCCAGCCAAAATCATTTAGGTTTGTTTATAGTGAGATTACTGTTAAGTGTAATTACGATAAACGATTTCATACGCACGAACTGTTATAGTATAATGTAACGCAGCTTCTCATTCAGGTAATTTTTCTCTTGCCACTAATCAGGTGCTTTGATGAGTATAAAAGTCAGGACACATCCCTTTTTAAGGCGCTTTCTGCAAAACCAGGAAGAGGTAGAGGTAGGCGGCGCTACCGTGGGTGAATGCATTCAAAATTTGGAGCAGAAATACCCAGGGTTCAAAAAACAAATCCTCAATAGTACAGGCCAATTGCGTGACGTTTTTGAAATCTATTTAAACTCTGACAGCGCTTATCCCGATGAATTGAGCAGGCCGGTAAAAGAAGGAGACGTAATTACCATCATTACATATATAGCCGGTGGATAAAGAAAGGAGGAAAATAAGTTGAGCGAAGAAAAGAAGACGACAATGGAAGGGCTGATCCAGGGCAGGACCATGGGTGCATTCAGATGCCTTAATTGCTTCAAGAGAATCAGTCCGCCGATGGGGGCCAAAGAATATAAATGCCCTCATTGCAGCTACGAGTGGAGGGTATTCTGGATTTCCCCGGATGTTCCCAGGATACGGGGCCCGGTCTGGGATACCAACCGCAAAATGGCTGAAGAGGAAGTGGCTAAAACTGAAAAGAAAGGCGGTAAGAAATAAGATGGCATTAGACAGTAAGATAGCTTATATCGACCTGACAACAGGTAAAATAGACATCAAGCCAATCCCCGTAAGCATACGCAGGAAATTTATCGGGGGCAGGGGGCTGGACGCTTACCTGTTATATAACCACGTTCCCAAAGGTGCCGACCCCTTGGGGCCGGAGAACGTCTGCATGATCAGTGGTGGTTTTCTCTGTGGCATGCTGGCCTCGGCCACCGCCCGCACACATGTGATGGCCATGTCTCCCCT
>CAZTHJ010000172.1:0-3300 GCA_964613565.1 uncultured Dehalococcoidales bacterium
GGGATGGTGGAGACGCCCAGACTCCCGGCAGGAAGGGAATAAGTCCAGTTCCCGCTGATCGAAAATGGGGGACATCCCCAGACCCCCGGCAGGAAGGTTCCTGCACCTCTTATAAGGGAGGTTTTATTTTGCAGGAGCAGCGTCTTTGCATTTGCCCCCCTTTAAGGCTATATTAGGATACGCTCCAGGGAGCTTCGGCACATGCGGAAACAGACCATCATAGCACACAGGATACTGCTGGCACTGATAGTATTGTGCAGTGTGGTATTGGGCCTGGTCTTACCCGCATGCACGCCAGTGATGCGGGTCGTCGACGGCGATACCATCCTCATCTCGGGCAATGAGTTCGTGCGCTATATCGGCATTGATACGCCGGAAAGAGAGCAGCCGCTGTACGAAGAGGCAAAGACGGCCAATGCCAGGCTGCTGCAATGGAAGAAGATTACCTTTGAGGCCGATGTCAATGACCGTGATGTACACAGCAGGCTGCTGCGCTATGTATTTGCCGATGAGAAGCTGGTCAACGCCGAACTGGTGAGGATGGGATATGCGCTGGTGTACCGGCAGGGATTATTCCCGGAGCAAAAATACTTTGAGCTTCTGAAACAGGCTGCCGATGAGGCTGCCAGAAACAGGAGGGGTATCTGGGGCATGGCATCGGGTCATGTTAAACTTAAAAACAGCGCACAGTATTACCTGCCTTAACAGTCGCATTAAAACATTGACGAATGGCATGACAAATTATAAGATAGTAGTAATTGTTATTAAATAAAACTATGCGGAAAAAGACGAAGCAGAAAGAGGCCATCCTAAAGGTTTTACGGAATACCAGGTCACACCCGACTGCCGCATGGATTTACGGGCAGGCTAAAAGAGAGATTCCAAATATAAGCCTGGGAACGGTGTACAGGAATCTAAATATGATGGTGCAAAGCGGTGATATCCAGGAAATCTTTGCCGATCACGGCCTGAGCAGGTATGACGCCAGGAAGCCTGACCACTACCACTTCAGATGCAATTCGTGCGGTGCAATCCATGACCTGGATATCGCACTGGATGCAAAGCTGGGAGAGGCGGTGAGGGCAAGAACAGGTTTTGAAGTTTGCTGTCATGACGTTATGTTTTACGGCAATTGCAGCAGTTGCAGGAAGCCGGTTAATGATAAATAGCGTGAGGAAATCCTATGGCTAAAATAGTAATTTCGCTGGATGAGAACCAGGTAACCAGGCTGGAACAGGTAATCATGGACCAGGATGAAAAAGGCGCCTGGCAGTTATTGCGGGAAATCAGGGCCAGGGTGAGGTCGGCCGGGGATACCAGGTGCGGCATCGATAAGCTAAGAAGTTATCCGGAGGCATAGCGCCATGAGCCGATTTTCCTGTTTGCAGCCGGGGCATTGGCCCAGCTCATGGCTGCCAGTGCAGGGAATATGCAAAATACGTGAATATATATTAAGATAATGATAATTGAAGGCAGGGATGTATATTATTTGGGGGCAGGGAAAGACCAGCATATAACCGCTGTTGCAGCTTCCAGGTAACAGATAATCCATTAACAAAGATAAGGAGGATCTAATGGCAAAGGAGATAAAAGTATATTCTACGCCGACCTGACCGTGGTGCATTAAGGCCAAGCAGTTGCTGGACGAAAAGAAAGTTGTTTATCAATACATAGATGTGACAGTGGACAGGGAAGGCAGGGAGCAGATGGTGCAAAAATCGGGGCAGATGGGAGTTCCTGTGATAGAAATTGACGGGGAAATCGCAGTCGGCTTCGATAAAAATTGGATAGAGGAAAAGCTGGCATCCGCGGGTTGAAGAATCTATCGATAGAGCAATGTGAAATTGTGATTGGTTGCGCAGCGCTGAGCATAAATTAAATTGAGAGGTATTCATGGATAGCGAGCAAGAGAAAACGATTGAGGCAGTAAGGTTCTCAATACAGATGGAAATCGAGGGCAAGGAATATTACGAGGAGGCCGCAGAAAAAAGCCTGAACAATGCGGGCCAGGAGCTTTTTGGCTGGCTGGCAGCAGAAGAGGAAAAGCACCGCAACAGGTTTGAACAAATTTACGAGGAGACCAGGGAAAAGAAAGCATGGCCCCGCATCAAGTTTGAAGCCAATTTCAAGGCGAGGGCGAAAAATGTATTCTTCGAAGCCATCAAAGGCATCAGCGCCGGGATGAGTGACAGCCAAGGCGAGATCGAACTTGCGGAACGGGCCATGGCGCTGGAGGAAAAGACATATCAGTATTATCATGAGAGACAGGCAAAGGCCCTGCACAAGGCAGAGAAAAATTTCTATGAAGCCATTGCCGCGGAAGAAAAGGGACATTACCTTACACTGGTGCGCTACCGGGAATATGTCCTCGATCCGGCAAGCTTTTTTATCGAAGGGGAGAAACCCGGCCTGGACGGGGCATAAAGCTTCAGGGAGGAGGTTCAATTATTTTGAGGGGTGTGGATATGGCCGGGACTACGCATTGACCGCATGTTGAAACAGGCTATGGCTGCCTGTGGAGACGAAAGCATGTAAGCCCGATGTGATTTTGGTCACATTATTATTTCCCAACCGCATTAATAATATGAGAGTTCAGCAATCTCAATATATACACAGGAGGAGGAGGATATGAATACAAAAGCTCTCTACAATATCAGCTACGGGTTATATGTAGTATCTTCAAAAACAGGCGACAAAATCAACGGGCAGATAGCCAACACAGTGATGCAGGTCTGCTCCGACCCGGTCGTTATCTCAGTAGCTATTAACAAAAACAATTATACGCATGAACTGATAAAGTCGAGCAAAATGTTTACCGCTTCTATCCTGGATAAAGAAACACCGCTGTCATTTATCGGCAATTTCGGATTCAAATCAGGCAGGGACGTCAATAAATTTGAAAATGTGGGATATAAGCTGACACAGAACGGGCTGCCGGTGGTAATGGAACATACGGTTGCCTATGTGGAAGCAAAATTGATGGATGAAGTGGATGTAAAGACGCATACAATTTTTATCGGAGAAGTGATCGATGCGGATATTATCAAAGAAGGCGAACCCATGACCTATGCCTATTATCAGCAGGTGAAGCGCGGCACCACGCCGAAATCTGCTCCGAGCTACATTGAAAAGAAGGAGGAAAAACCTGTGGGAGCTAAATACCAATGCAGCATATGTAACTACATTTATGATCCGGCCCTGGGCGACCCTGATGGGGGCATCAAGCCGGGCACATCCTTCGAGCAGATTCCTGACAGCTGGGTTTGTCCTGTGTGCGGGGCCAGTAAAGATAAATTCGCA
>CAZTHJ010000173.1:0-3298 GCA_964613565.1 uncultured Dehalococcoidales bacterium
GCCATGCTCCAGGTAGGCGCGGCACACCGGGGCCGTTCCCTCCGGCCTCAGCGCCAGGCTGTGATCTCCCATGTCCTTAAAAATATACATCTCCTTGGTAACGATATCAGTACCCTCACCTATGCTGTGTATAAACAGCTCTGCCTCTTCAAATACGGGGGTATCCAGCCGCTGATAACCATAGAGCTGGGCAATGGCAGCAGCTTTGCCCTGGATAAAGCTCCAGTATTTTTGTTCTTCGGGCAGTATATCCACGGTGCCGCGCGGCGATTTATACAAAAACTTACCCTCCTCTAAGCTCTTCCTGCATCCATTTGAGGTAATCGGAGCTGCCGCCCATGATGGACAGCGCAATAATCTCCGGCACTTCATAGCTGTGAATTTCTTTCACAATCCGGATGATCCCCTCCAGCATATCGGAGCTGCTCTTGACAATCAACAGGTATTCCTTTGCGGATTCGATTTTGCCCTTCCACCAGTACCTGGATTCCACCCCCGGTATGATATTGACACAGGCCGCTTTTTTCTCCGCAAGCAGCCTGCCGGCTACCTTCTCCGCCTCATCCATGCCCACTGCGGTAATCATGGCCACGATGTTTACAATTTTCTTCGTCATATCTTCAGCCTCCAGTTTGCAGCATCCTGTCCACCGCCCGCTTGGCCCCCTTGGCCACTTCTGCATCTACCCTGACTTCAGGGGACAGGTCCTCCAGGCACCACAGGATGCTCTCCAGTGTGATCAATTTCATGTTGGGGCAGACCGCCAGCTCGCTGGCGGGTATGAATTTTTTATCAGGGTTCTCCTTCTGCAGGCGGTGTATGATGCCGATCTCTGTTCCAACCACCATCTCCGTAATGGCTTCGCTCCTGGCTAGCCTGATCATGGCGCCAGTGCCCAGCGCCTCATCGGCAAGCGCGATCACCTGCGGGGTGCATTCGGGATGCACCACCACCCTGGCCTGGGGATGCTCCTGCCTGCGTGCCCTGATGTGCTCGGGCAAAATCCGCATATGTGTGGGGCAGAAACCCGGCCACAGGTGCAGCGTTTTCTTCACCCTGGTTGCGACAAAATGCCCCAGGTACTGGTCGGGCACAAAGATAACCTCATCCCCCGGCATATTCTGAACCACCTTGACCGCATTGGCCGAGGTGCAGCAGGCATCGCATTCCGCCTTGACCTCAGCCGAGGTGTTGATATAGCAGACCACCGCAGCCTGCGGGTGCTCGCGCTTCTTCTGTCGCAGCCCGTCGGCGGTAATCATGTCCGCCATATTGCAGCCGGCATTGATATTGGGCAGCAATACCTGCTTGTCCGGGCACAGTATGGAAGCCGTCTCCGCCATGAAATGCACGCCGCAAAAGACAATTACCTCTGCCTGGCTGCGTGCCGCATTCTGGCTCAGCTCGAAGGAATCGCCCACGAAATCGGCAATATCCTGCACCTCCGCACGCTGATAGTTATGCGCCAGTATCACGGCATTGCGCTGCCGCTTGAGCGATTGGATCTTATCCCGCATCCCCTGGTCAATCCGGCCCGGCTCCGTCAATTGCTCTTCTCCTTAGATATTTTGCCCTGTCCCTGCCAGAGCTTGATTTCATCATCCGTCTTAACGGGGCCTCCCCTCAGCACGCGGGCAAAAACCCCCTCTTTGGGCATAATGCACTGGCCAACCTGTTTGAAAATGGCGCAGCCGCTGTGGCATTCCTTGCCGATCTGCGTTATCTCCAGCAGCACTTCTGCTCCCACCAGCAGCCTGCTGCCCGGCGCCAGCGCCAGCAGGTCAATGCCATCCGTGGTAAGGTTTTCGGCAAAATCGCCCGGGTTAACCTCATAACCCATCTGCCGCATCTTCTGTATGCTGCTCATGGCCAGCAGGCTGGCCTGGCGGTGGCTTATACTGTCGGCGTGTGCATCGCCCTCCAGCCCGTAATTCTGCTTCAGTACTCCCTGCCCTATATTCTCCTTGCGAACCCCCTTACTGGTGCTGCTGCAGACTGCAATTATCTTTCCCATATAGAAATTCCGCCTTTTTTGTTACTGTATTATATGACTTATCCGCCGATTTGGCATCTGTCGGAGCTTAGCAGATTGTCAGATATGTGCGCTTTGCGTCCTTTTAATGCTCCTCCCCTGCACTGCAAACCGGGGGCGTATATGAAAACAGTGAAGCCAGCCAACCGTTTTGCGGGAGATGCATGACTTCACTGAGGGGCCAACCAGATACGGGAAAGCGCGGGTGGGGCCTCTCTTTCCCGTTAAATTCTAATTTTACAGTTCGTTACTGGCTATTTTCTCTTTGAGGATCTGCCACTGATCAGGCGTAAGCGTGCAGATGTTGGCATCCTCGCCGATTACCACTGAGTTTTGCATTATCCTGACTTCCGGACAGCAGGAACCTTCTCTGCATAGTTTGACGATTTTTATTTAAATTACCTCCAAATTATTTTTTAGCATAAGCGCCACCCGCATGATACTGTAACTATATTAGCGCTTAACCTCCCGAGATGTATGTGACAATTGTCACCACGTCCCCATCCTTGACCGGCTTGTCCAGGTCCTGCGGATAGGCGCTCTCCTCATTCACGTAGATTTCAATATGTCCGCGCAGCCTGCCATTCTGCAGCACCTGCAGCTTGAAGCCGGGGAATTTACTTTCCAAACTCTGAAGGCACTCGCCAACGGTCTTGCCCTCAACTTCTATCTCCTCGATGCCGCCGAGAAACCTGCGCAGGAAGGGATGCGTCCTGATGATAACGCTCATAATCCCGCTTCTCCGGACGTGTCGCATTCCGGGCAGTTTGCGTTCTTTTTTAGCCTGATCTGCATAAACTCCATGCTGAGGCCGTCGTATACCAGCAGCCTGCCCGTGAGCAGCTCGCCCATGCCCAGTATGTATTTGATAACCTCGGTGGCCTGCAGGCTGGCGATAAGCGCAGGCGCGACACCAATCACAGTGACGACGTCCGGCTGTGGCCCCTTGGGATAAATGCATTTGAGGCAGGGTGTTTTCCCCGGTATGATGGTGGTGGCCCGGCCCTCGAAACCCTGTACTGCGCCGTGAAACAGCGGCAGATTAAGCTGCAGAGCAGTATGGTTGAGCACATACCTGGTGGCAAAATTGTCCAGCGCATCCACGATCATGTTATAACCTTTGATAATTCTCTTAACGTTGCTCTGGTCTATGGTTTCGCACATCGCCTCTACCTCGATATGCTGGTTGAAGGACTTGATCCTCTCCCTGGTCGCATCGGCCTTTTTCTGGCCGAGCTGACCCTCACTGAAGAGTAGCTGCCTGTT
>CAZTHJ010000174.1:0-3294 GCA_964613565.1 uncultured Dehalococcoidales bacterium
ATTACAATAAAGGAACGGCAAAGGTACTGGTAGAGACCATCAAGGTTGAAAGCGCTTAAAACAATGGGGGTCAGGGCTACACATTTGACAGAATTATTGTTTTTGTCAAATGTGTAGCCCTGACCCCGATATCCACATTGGTTATAATCCTGACTGCTCCATAAGATACATTAGTAGAATCAACATCACCGCCAATGGAATGATAACCACCCAGTTATTAACTTTAAAGAGCTGTGGCAGTGTGATATCTCCAAATGATCCCCATTTAAGCAACCCTTCCTTCAACACCGGATAAAGAGCTGCCAGCAGTCCTGATCCGAGTAGTATACCGACCATTCCAGCCGTGAGAGCATCCAAATAGCCATTCCCGATAGCACCAGCAATGGTGCAGGGGCAGTAACCTAACAGGCCAAAACCGGAACCGAAGATCAGCCCGCCTAGAGCATTTTTACCCCATGAACCGGCCTTTGTACGCAGTTGAATCCAGCCAAGTTTCTGCATGAGGTGCAGACCTACCATACCCGGAATGACGGCAGAGAGCATAATCTTTAAGACTGTAAAATCATTAAGAAGGAGCTGGCCAATAATGACATCGTACTTGGTGACCCCCCCCTTCTGCAGAAGAAAACCGAATATTATGCCGAAAAATAGCCCCCAGAAAAGCTGCGGTTTATTATTTTGAATCATGATCACCCTGTTTGTTTTATGATAGAACAACAAAAATAAGTTTTGCCGTCAAAATTCCGCCGATAAAAAAGCATATCGCTGATATCCAGCTTGATACGGAAAGCAGCATGGTGCCGCTGATCCCATGCCCGCTTGTGCATCCGTCCGCCCACCTTGATCCGAATCCCAGGAGAATACCTCCTGCAAATGCCGCGAGCAGACGGATCAGCGTATTGCTGCCAAAGGAAACAGCCCAGGAGGATGGAATCCACTGCCAGTGAAAATCGCTCGACAGCAAGGACGAGAGTAGTGATCCTATAATAACACCCAGAACAAGCATCCACTGCCAGTCTATCATGGGTCTTACTTCTTGATAGTAGGGTTTGAGCTCAACTTTTTCCCCTCTGAACAGCCTTTCTATCATACCGGCAGTTCTGGCAAAGGAGGTTGAACAGCCAAGTTGCTGCTTTAAAATAAGCCATATGAACCAGCTCAAGACGCCAATTCCCATACCAACGGCATAAGGAGACCAGCGTGTTTCCAATAACCAGCTCATGAAATTTCTCCCTGATAATTAAGATCTTCTGTTTGTTAAGAAATCTCTGCAAACCTGGGCCCATGAGGATTGAGGCATACATGACATTGTTTTGCATAACCAGCTGCGCTGTAGCCAGTCATACCTCCGGCAATGTTATAGACTTCTTTAAATCCATGTTGTTTTAAAATGCTTGCCGCAAGACTGGAACGGTTCCCTGTGCTGCATATCAGGTAGGTCGGTTTATCCGGAATTAATTCTTTGTAGCGTGTGCGCAGATCCGGCGCCGGAATATTAACAGCGCCTTCAATGTGACTGTCAGCAAATTCATTCGGTGTGCGCACATCAACAAGCGCAATGGGAACGATGCCGCTAGTGATGCGCTCATATAGACTTTCAGCTGAAATAAGATGGACATGGTCAATCTTATTACCCTCAACAGCCCAGTCTGCCATTCCTCCATTAAGATAAGCTACCACACGGTCCATACCCACACGGCGAGCCCATGTATTGGCGGCAACAGCTTCCTGGTAACTGTCGGCCACCAGCAAAATATCTCGGTCAGTGGGCATAACCCATCCTGCAAAAGTTGGGAAATTGCCTTTAAGGTCTAGATGCCAGGATCGTGGAATATTAATTCCGGCGAAAGAGGCATAGGCGCGCACATCCAGCACCTCGTTGACCCCCTGCTGCATTCGCATTAGAAAATCAGCCGGCCTTAATTCCTCAAGAACAGGCAATTTTGATAAAAGTACTGGTCCGCTTCGGTTGACATCACTGCAACGGGTGAAATGGTCAGGAGCCGGCGGCATATCTGAGGTCAATGAGCGGATAAATTCGGCCTTATCATTAATCTGCAGACTTGCATTATAGCGACGTTCATATCCAATGGTAGTAGTCCATTTGGCGCCCATAGATCTACCGCACAAAGAACCAGCGCCATGTGCGGGGTAAACTTCACAGTAATCAGGAAGCTTAAGCATTTTATCGTGCAGGCTGTGGAAAAGCTTGTCTGCCAGATCCTCAGCCATACCCGGAAACAGGTCAGGCCTGCCCACGTCTCCCACAAAAAGAACATCTCCTGCGAAGACACCGATGGGCGATCTGCTGCGTGACTTGTCGGTTACCACGTATATTATATGCTCCGGTGTGTGACCGGGCGTTTCAAGAATATCCAGGCGCATGTCCTCTATCTCTATACTATCGCCTTCAGCTAAAGGCACGTGTTCAAATTTGCATTTGCCTGATTTGGGAGCATATATTTTTGCACCTGTTCTGGCAGCCAGGTCCATGTGCCCGGATACAAAATCCGCATGAAGGTGGGTTTCCAGGATATGGGTGATATTAACACCGAGATCCCGCGCCTCATCGATGTACATATCCACATCACGCCTGGGATCTATCACGGCACAGCTCTGATTTCCGGCCAGAATATAAGAACTATGAGCGATTTTATCCAGAAAATAGTGTTTTAACAGCATCGGGGCCTCCTTTTAACATGTACTATGATTTTTATTATCGCGCACACTTGTGGCGGTTAATTCATTCAGTTGATTATTCCATCTGTTTATCTATGTACCAGAGACATAAGCTTATCTGCAAGGAAAGCTGCAGCGCCAGTTTTTTAGGTTGTGACTGGCCCAGATAAACATTCATATCTGATAGGGGCTGAATCTCTTATGCAGGTCTGTTAGATCGAATCTCAGTTTTTACAGATAAGGAAAAGAATTATTGCACTCAGATGCACCTAAAGGCTGTTTAGACCAAAAAGTACCTAACAAATGTCAGCTGAATCCTCGATTTTACTGGCGCGCCTGCCGTGATTCGAACACGGGGCCTGCGGATTAGAAGTCCGCTGCTCTATCCAACTGAGCTACAGGCGCAATAATTTGTCTATTTTTATAACACAATAAACCTGTTTTTTCCATGAAAGAATTTTTTATATTCGAGACCCACGTGCAACTGAAACATCGTTTACATCGTCTGAGCTATGAAATATTCCGGTCCGCTCGGGGAGCGGACCCTACATAACCTTAAAGACCCTACAAAAACATAGAGAAAATCTTTCAGTAGGGCCCGGTCGCCGAACGGGC
>CAZTHJ010000175.1:0-3285 GCA_964613565.1 uncultured Dehalococcoidales bacterium
TAGCTCCAGGGCAACAGCTAAGGCATAAAAGGTAGAGATGGCAGGCGTCCAGGGTGTTTCCCCGTCGGCCAGCATCTTCCTGGCTTTGGCCAGATCAAAATAATACCTGGGCATTCTGGCCTCGGCATTGGCCTTCCAGGCACGTTCAGAGACGGCCACCATGGCCAGCCCCGGCGGAATCATCCAGCCCTTCTGCGAGCCGGCCACCACCACATCCAGCCCCAGCTTGTCCACGGGCAGGTCCAGCGAGCCCAGTCCGCTGATGGAATCCACCAGGGTCAGCTTGCCAAACTCCTTAACCACGGCGTTCAGCGCGGAGATATCGTTGGTCACGCCGGTGGAGGTCTCGTTATGCGTCATCAATACGGCCTTGATACCGGGATTATCCTGCAGTGCCTTACGCACGGCCGCGGGATCAGCGGCAGTTCCCCATTCGAACTCGAGCGGGATTACGTCTGCGCCGTAGGTGCGGGCGATATCAGCAAAGCGTTCGCCAAAATTGCCGATGATCACGGCCAGCACCTTATCGCCAGGCGAAAGGAAATTGACCACGGCTGCCTCCATACCACCCGTGCCCGAGCTGGTCAGCATGAGCAGGTCATTTTCCGTCTGGAAGATCTTTTTTACCTTGTCAGTTACGCGAATAATGAGCTCTTTGAAGTCCTTGTTCCTGTGGTCCGTCATGGGCATGGCCACGGCCTTGAGCACCGCATCGGGTACAGGTGTCGGTCCCGGGATTCTTAATTGCATAGGTTACCTCCGTTAATGAATGAATAATATTATATTCGAACGGCTAAATTGTGGCAAAGCGGCGCTTGCCCACTTTGATGATGCAGCCGGGCTTGAGACCCTGCATGTCGGGGTCTACGAAGATTTTCACGCCGTCGATCTCAATGCCGCCCTGCTGTAGTAGCCTTCGCGCCTCGCTGCGGCTTTTGGCCAGGCCCGCCTGCGTCAACTGCAGGATGAGGGTGCCCTCGGGGGCCAGCTTGACCATCTCCTCTGCCTGAGGCGCCTCGCGCTTCTGGAAGATCTTCTCAAAATGCTCCTCCGCTTCCAGGGAGGCCTGCCTGCTGTGAAACTGCGCCACGATCTCGCGTCCCAGCCGCTTTTTCATCTGCATGGGGTTGACCGATGCCTCCAGGAGCGCGGCGCGCATATCTGCGATGTCGTGGTCGGAAACATCCGTCACCAACTCGAAATAGTCCATAATCAGGTTATCCGGTATTGACATGGCCTTGCCGTATATATCCGCCGGCGGCTCGTCCACGCCGATATAGTTGCCCAGGCTCTTGCTCATCTTCTGTACGCCGTCCGTGCCCACCAGCAGCGGTAGCAGGAAGACCTGTTGAGGCTTCTGCCCCATCATCTGCTGCAGATCTCGCCCCATCAGGCAGTTGAACCTCTGGTCGGTGCCGCCGAACTCCACGTCTGCCTTTATCATTACAGAGTCATATGCCTGCAACAGTGGATAGAGAAACTCCGTGATGGCGATGGGTTTCTGTGAGTTATAGCGCTGGTTGAAGTCGTCGCGCGCCAGCATCTGTGCCACGGTGAACCTGCTGGTGAGGCGGATGACATCCTCAAGCTTAAAATTGCCAAACCATTCCGTCTGCCAGCGCACCTCCGTTTTATCCTTATCCACCACCTTGAAGAACTGCTGCATATAGCTCCCGGCATTTTCCCTTACTTCAGCGGCCGTGAGCATGGGGCGGGTGAGGGACTGTCCGGAGGGGTCGCCTATCTGCGCCGTCCAGTCGCCTACGATCAGCACCACCTGGTGCCCGCGTTCCTGGAACTGGCGCAGCTTGCGCAGGCCCACCACGTGTCCCAGGTGGATATCCGGCCGGGAGGGGTCGAAGCCCTGCTTGAGACGCAGCGGTCGGCCGGATTCCAGCAGCTTGATCATCTCGGATTCCACCACTATCTCAGCGGTGGCACGCCTGAGCAGCAGGTTGAATTCCCCGGTTTCCATATTATGTAATATCCTTTTTCAGAATTTCCTTAGCCTTGTTTATATCACTGCGAATGGCGGACTTGAGCTCTTCCGGGCTTTCGAATTTCTCCTCTTCGCGCACACGGTCGATGAACTCCACCTCGATATGTTTATCCTTGAAAGGCCCGCTCTGGTCAAAGACATGCGTTTCCACCAGGCGCCTGATGCCGCCAAAGGTAGGGCGCGTGCCTATGAAGGTTACTGACGGCAGGATGCTGTTCTGCAGGCGCACGCGTGTGGCATAAACGCCGTTGCCGGGGGAGGCCGTATCCGCCTTGACCTCCTGGTTTAGGGTGGGAAAGCCCAGATCACGCCCGCGCCTGTCGCCGGGGATGACCTCGCCGTCCAGTACGAAATTGCGTCCCAGCATTTTGGCTGCCTTTTTCACGTTACCGTGAAAGAGGATTTTGCGTATTCGGCTGGAGCGTACCACCTCGCCGTCAACGTAGAAGGGCAGCATTGCCTCAATGCTGAAGCCCATCTCCCTGCCCATATTGCGCAGCCTTTCGATATTGCCGGAGCGTTCTTTGCCCAGGGCAAAGTCCGGCCCCACCACCAGGCCCTTGACGCGCAGGTTTTTCTGCAGCATCTGCATGAAGGCGCGCGCCTCCAGTGCCATGAGGTGGCGGTCGAAATCCAGCGGCAGGATGATATCTATGCCCAGGTCCTTGATCATCTGTATCCGTGAGGGCAGGTCATTGATCCATTCCAGGCGGTAATGCGGATCAAGCACCGTCTGGGGGTGGGACTTGAAGGTGATCACCCCTGAGAGCAGCCCAAGCTCCCTGGCCCTGTCCCGCAGCGTTTGGAACAGGTACTGGTGCCCCAGGTGGATACCGTCGAACACGCCGATGGTGAAGAGAGTATCCTGCTGCGGCTTAACCCGCGCCAGCTCTTTTTCAAAATTCATAATAATATAGCCTCATAGTATAGACCAGAGTGCTATATTTTACTACAAATAAGGAAGGGGCGGGGGAAGAATATAGCAACATTATTTATTGTATTTGTTATATTACTTTTTCCCGTATTGTATAATAGCGCAATATTATTGTTTATGAGGAGGACATCATGCCAGCATTTGATACAGAAGCCATGGACGAGGCTGCGGATAACGCCAGAGAGGAACTGGAGAGCCTGCCGGAGGATGCGGTGAAGACAATTGCCAAGTGGTGGGTGAAGTGGTACCTCAAGGCCGGACATAAGCGGCTGGGGAGGATTATGGCGGAGATAGGGAAGGCGAAGAGGTTCGAGTAAGAGGAAGGTGGGATCGCCACGCTGCGCTCGCGATG
>CAZTHJ010000176.1:0-3279 GCA_964613565.1 uncultured Dehalococcoidales bacterium
CCGGCAAATCATATCTGGCAGCGAAGATCGCAGTTGAATTATTAAAGATGAAAACTAAATATTTAAAATGCTAAAAAACCTATATTTGCTGGTCACCAGAATCTACCATAGCTACTATTCTCAGGATAGAGCCGTCGCCCTTCATCCAGCGGTTAGATGCACCCGTACTTGTAGAGCCGATCGGGAGCGCCAGTCAGATCGGCCTCATCGATCTCGGCCACGCAACGGACCATGGTGCCGTCGCCCATGTACCAGCGGAGCGGGAAGCACCAGAAGTTGAAGCGCTTGCCGACGACCTTCTCCAAGTCGCCGCCGAGGTTCTCGACGCCGACAATGCCGTTACCCATCATGAGCTTGTGGCACGGTTCCCAGGTGCCGCATTCGCCGGCCTTCTCGAGCTTGCCGTACTCTTTCATGTACTTGTCCATGCCGAAGGTCTTGATGAAGACTTCGCGATCGAACCAGGCATACTGCTCGATGCCGTACTTTTCGATATACTCCTCGGTGATCGGACGACCGGTCCGGCCGTGGAGATTCATCTGGGGGGGGCCGTTCTTGCCCATGGCGGTGTGGAGCGGATGGTCCAGGGCCTGCATGTCCATAGCCACACACTTGGGATGGTACTTCTCGATCCACTCGCCCGCACGCAGCCCGGTGCCCGGCGAATAGTGATAGTAGTCCTTGCTGTCGTCATAGAGCAGGTGGGTACCGGTGCGGAGCACGAGGACCATGCCCTTCTTGAGTTCATTCGGATCGAAATTGGCACGCTTGCAGGCATCGTCCAGGTGCTTGTCGGTGATGAGCTCCCAGGCACTGACCTTAACGTCAAGGCAGATGGCCGGGCCGCAGTAGGCGTCGACCGCAAGCTCGTGGGTGTACTTGGTACGCTTGCCTTCGAAATCATGCTCCATAACGTGGCGCGGCGAGTCGGCATGAGTGCCGGCGTGCATGACCACTGTGACTTTCTGGCTGAGAACGCCAGATTTCGCGAGACCGTGCATGGTGTCGATGACCGGCTTGGAAAAATACGGCCAGAGCGGGATGTCAGCACCAAACGGATGGCTGAGGTCCACGAATACTTTCTTTCCCATAACATTTCTCCCTTATTTTTTATTACTATAATTTGGGTTTGTTATAGCTTTGTTAAATTACCAGGTAGTGACGCCACCATCTATATAAAGGATCTGGCCAGTGATAAAGCTCGCTGCGGGAGAGGCAAAGAAAACGGTTGCCCCGGCTACATCTTCCGGCATAGCCCAGCGACCCAGGGGAATACGCGCCCTCATCATTTTGGCATAGTCCGGGTTTGCCAGGTTATTCTTGGTAAGCTCAGTTTCTACTATCGTGGGGGCGACGGCGTTGACTAAAATGTTGTGCTTGGCCCATTCGCAGGCCAGTGTCCGCGTCAGCGTATCTACCGCGCCTTTGCTTGCACAATAACCTGCATAATTAGCCGGTAGCCCATATCTGCCCCTGACCGAAGATACATTGATAATCCTGCCGCTGCGGTTTTTGATCATCTCTCCGCCAACAGTCTTGCAGCAGATAAATGTGCCGACGGAGTTGACTTTTATTACATTCTCAAATTCTTCCAGGGGAAATGTGTCAGCCGGTTTGTAGATACCGATGCCAGCGGCGTTTACCAGTATATCTATCTTATTGAATTCCTTGAGTACCTTGGCCACCATCTCCTGCACAGACTTTTCACTGGTGACATCTGCTGTGACGGCTACGGATTTACGGCCTTTGGCCTTGATCTCCGCGGCAACGCCGGTCAATTTATCCATGGCGCGGCTGCATATGGCTATATCGGCCCCGGCATCCGCCAGTGCCAGTGCCTGGGCCTTGCCGATACCGCCATGCCCTCCCGTGACGATGGCTACCTTGCCTGTTAAATCGAATAAATTAGCCATACATACCTCCATTTACCAATTATTTTGTTGCAGTGAAAGATCAGGTGGCATACATATACATATCAATAACGCGCTTCCAGGTGAATTTTTTAGAAAGCGACCCTATTATAATACAACCAGCGGCTTAATTACTATTAATCCAACCTGAAAAGCTATACTGGAATAACTTAGTATTTGCCGTATTCAAAAACGGCCTCTGTCATGGCTTCGACATTTTCCGGCTTCGAATCGGCAGGCACGCCTTCAACACCGCCGTCAACAATCAAGCCATTGGTATCCCCCAGAAAATCAATCAGCTTTTTAACATAATCCCTGATCTGATCCGGCGTACCTGTAACCAGTATCTGCGGGGGTACATCTCCCCAGAAACACATAGTTTTACCCAGAATATCCTTATATTGCTGTTTATCTATCCTGTCGAAATGCGCTGCCACTTTACCCGGGGGTAGTTCTGCCAGGTACTTCAGGCGGGGCGTATAATCGCCTTCAAACCAGGGCATGGGTGTCAGGCCATTGGCGATCAGAGCCAGCAGCAGTTGTTTCAAACTGGGCCAGTAAAACTCCTGGAACAACTTATCGGACATAAAACCTGCGGCGCCGCGCCACAGCGGGATAAAAACGCGGGGATTGCCTGTTATCTGTGCCGTAGTTATGGCCGAGCCGATCGTCACAGGTATTAATTTTTCCATTGCTGCCTTGAGTTTGTCGGGCTGCCTGTAGATATCCGTCATGGTACCTTTCAGCCCGCGTAGCAGCGCGCAGACCCAGTCGAAGGCGGTCTGAGTTACGGCACCGCCGCAGATGCTGGGATAACCCAGCTGGGCGAGCTCACGGGCAAGCCGGGCATGTACGGCATTACGGCGTTCCATTTCCTTCCCGGCATTTACCATTTTATCCATCATCTCTGCAAAGCCGGGCATGCTGAGGAACAGCGGTACGGTTGTGGCAAAGGCATAACCTGAGGCAAAAGAGGACAGGGTGGGCAGGAATGCCAGCGGCTGGAATGTGCTTGCCATGCGCGGCATGAGCTTGTGAATGACATAGTTGCCCTCGTCATTGAGGAACTCGTCGTATTCATCGGCCAGCATGTATTCAGTTTCCACGTACTGGTATCCGACATTGTCAGGCAGGTTATGGCCCGGCCAGTTGAAAGCCTTCAGACCCATCAGCTCCATAACGCGGCCGGGGAAATAGCTCAGGTAAAGCGGGGCCATATCCCAGTTTAGCTTCTGCATGGACTGAAGCACAGCAGCTGCCATTTTTTCATAGTCATAGAGGGCTTCTTTATGTGTAAGACCGGCATATTTGGTAAAAAACAGGACAGTAAAGGAGGCCAGAGGCACCCTGTCCGGTTTGCTTAAACTTA
>CAZTHJ010000177.1:0-3260 GCA_964613565.1 uncultured Dehalococcoidales bacterium
ATGTTTATTGCAGGCCCTGCAGCCAATGCAGAGAAACAGTTCCCTGTATTTTCCCCGCAGCATCTCTCCACGCCCGTTATCCAGGATGATAAGGTGCAGTTCTCTGCCGCTATCAGACAGAGGCAGGTCCATATCCTCTATATCGACCACATCTGCTCCACTTTCAGCTCGCGGGCCGATACCCAGGACAATGTTTTCCAGGCCGAAGATGCCCATGCACTGTGTCTGGAAGCGGGCATCTTCCGCCGTTTTTACGATTTTATCAATACCCGCCACTAGGAAGACCTTGCTGGCCTGCCTCAAGTCCCTGTCTATATTGGAGAAATGCTGCAGAAAGCAGACGGTGCCATCATCGGCTGCAATCGCATTAACGCCCAGCAGCGCCAGGTATTGCCTGCACTCTATTTGAGGCAGCCCGTTGTACCGGCCAATAGTATTGAAACTGCCTGTAAGCTTTTTATCAGTCAGGCGCGGCAGATCCCAGTAGTCCTTGAATTTCTTTTCCTCCGTGCTGTATTCATGCAGATAGGAATTAATCACCTTGAAACCGGCCGTCTGGAGTCCGTTTTTTAGTTCCTGTATTACAGATACGGAGTAGTTTGTGGAAATAATATCAATATTATTCGAGGCTGCCTTGATATAATCCACCGCCTGCCCATAGTCCTGCGCCACGCTGATCTTGACCTGCGGGTATTTTGCCCTCAGATTATGCTGCAGTTCGACCAGCAGCTGCTCAATATTATTAGAGGATTCTTGCCGTATTGCCTTTAAGTGTTGCTTGATTTCATCAATGGTAAGTGATTCAGCAAGCTTATCCGACCGCCTGGCCTTGTCCAACAGGATACGGGCATACGCCTCAGCCTTGTGCTTGCGCTCCGGCTCCATAACACATATGGGAAGATTACCATTCATATATAAACCTTTAAGCTATATCGCTGGCGTGAACGCTTTTATAGATCATTAGCAAGGGGATCTTCATCTGAGGATCCCCTTGCTAAACATTGTTATGCCGTTCTGTTATTCTGCAGCGCCGCCTGACATGGCAGCCGCTACCTTCTGTAAAATGCCCATATACTTTTCGGCGGCTGTCCGCTGTATCTCAGAGCTCACATTTGGCGCTTCCATGTATTTCACTGCGCCTGTTTCACAGAATTTGGCACACTGGGGGTCACCATGACAGAAATCGCATTTATGCACCTGCTTATCATTGACATCCCAGAGCATGGCGCCGAAGGGGCAGATGGAAACACACATCCTGCATCCGATGCAGACGTCATGATTCACCGCAACTCTATTGAGGGATTCATCCCTGCTGATAGCTCCCACAGGACAGATCTGCAAACAGGGAGCATCCAGGCACTGCTGGCAGCTCATGGGAACATACCTGCCTTCCCACTCCCATTTGACCACCTTGATACGACTGCGGGAAGGATTGGCAGCACCATAATGCTTTACAGAGCAGACAAGTTCACAAAGGCGGCAGCCTGTACATTTTTCGTAATCGGTCATCAATACTTTTGCCATTATTCTAATTCCTCCAGTCAGTCTTTACATCAAGTGGGACGGCTCGGCTTCGAGCTCCAGCTCCTTGAGCACTTCCGGTGTAGGCAAGCCATTCATGTCCAGGCCCTTATGTTTATAAAACTCATCTATCATGATTTTGAATTTATCACGATCAATGGTACGTCCCCTGATGCCTGGTATTCCCAGTTTAGTAGGCTCATCGAAGTAACGGTCGACAATCATGTCGTCTTTCCTGTCCTTGCCTTCCCTGAGGTTGAACAGACGTTCAATCATATTGGTACGCCGCGCCACCTCCCAGATTTCCTTTGGCGTAAATTCCATGCCTGTATTCAGATAGATAGCCCTAGCCCATTCCTCGTAGTTGGGGAGGGTAGCGCCGAGGAAGGTGGTATGGTATTTACAGATACCGAGGCAATCCACCGCCATATAGGTGTTTTCCTGCCAGAAGACCTGCCAGGGCTTTCCTTCATAGTCACGGTAATCGGAGGTCAGCGGGCCGTCATAGGGCACCGGCTGCCCGTATATCTTTCTCAGTACAGGTTCCGGCAGATGGTAAAGGTCGATGGCCGGCCTGCTGCGCAGATGATCGGAGCCCCTGGTGGCGGTGGCAATATTCAATGCCAGGCCCGGCGTAGCCCTTTCGTCGGAATGCAAATTGCTCATGCCCTTGACCTGGATCAGCAGTTTCTCGGAGCCCTTGCCGATTTTACCGGCTGCCCGCAGCGGCCCCTCCGCCAATATATCACCAAGCCCTTTTCTAAAGGCAATCCTGTGCACCATTTCAGTCATGGCTTCGGCATTACCAAACCTCAATTCCAACCCGTCAGTGTCTTTATCCGTTAGAGTGCCTTTTTCATAAAGTTCCATGGCCCAGGCAATCATGCTGCCAGTTTCCAGCAAATCAATGCCGTAGTCGTTTGTAAGGTGGTTGCATACAAGCAGTGCATTCAGATCACGGCAACCCGGTTCGCCACAAAAAGCACCCTGTGCCGTATATTCCGGCCCCTCATCATAGACCCCCTTATAGGGACCTTCAGGAATAATATACCTGGCCCGGCAGTGCACCTGGCAGCCATAGCATCCGCTCATACCGAAAACATGTTCATCAATTGCCTCAGCCTCTATGGGATCAGAATACTCCAACTGGTTTAGCTGGAAGTTCTTTGTTCTTACCAATCCCTGCGTATTGGTAGCTCCCCAGATAAAGGGGGTGCCTATGCGTCCCTGGGTCTGAGAAACTTTGGCAGAGGTGATCTGGGTAATAAACTGCTTGTTATATTCCAGCGCCTGCTCCGGGTGGGCGATCTTGATATCCAAAGTGCCCCTGGCAGCAACGGCTTTTACATTTTTTGATCCCAGCACTGCTCCCATGCCAGTACGCCCGCCGGCATTCTTTAATTCTGTCATGACATTGGCAAACCTGACCAGGTTTTCACCGGCCTGGCCTATTGCCAGAATTTTGAGTTCCCTGTCGTCCAGCTCCTCGCGGATAATTTTCTGGGTGTCGTGCACACCCTTGCCCCATACGTTTTTCGCATCTCTGATCTCTACCTCGCCGTTGTGTACATAAATATAGACGGGTTTGGGTGATTTGCCTTTAAGCACTAGGTGATTAAAACCGGCATTGGCCATCTCCGGTGAAAAAAAGCCACCCATATTGCAGCTGCCCACGCCATTGGTTAGGGGAGACATGGCCATCACATGTGTGCGGGCGGTGGCCGAGGCCAGCATGCCAC
>CAZTHJ010000178.1:0-3260 GCA_964613565.1 uncultured Dehalococcoidales bacterium
CGGTATCAGCCGCGCACTGAGCAACGTCACCGCGCGCGCTGAAAAAGAAGCCAGACTATTGCCGCTGGCGGAGCTTGTGGAGCATTTGAAAACGATACTTAAAACTTGAGCAAGGGCGCTCAACCTATCCCACGACCCTTCCCGGTACCGTGTCTCAATCTCTCAGCGCCACACCGAATTCAGCAACGAGCTTATCCAGTATGTCCTTCTGCACCCTGTCCACCTCGGCATCGGTGAGAGTATGGTCGTCGGCCTGGAAGAGAACTCTCATGGCCAGCGACTTTTTCCCTGCGGTTACCTGTTCCCCCCTGTACAGGTCGAACAGGCTCACCTTTGACACCAGCTTGAAGCTGCTGATGCGCTCCTGTATCTGACCATAGGCAAGCCCTTCATCCACCACCAACGCCAGGTCCCTGGTTACAACGGGGTATCTCGTCACCGGCTGGAAGACATAGCTGGCGCTGCACAGCGAAAAAAGCTTATCTATACTGAGCTCAAAGAGAAAGGCCTCGCCGCTGACATCAAAGGCCTGCGTCACCATGTGATGAATCTTGCCTGTAACACCGATTTTTTCGCTGTTGATCATAACATCGGCAGCATTTCCCTGCTCCAATGAGGCATCTTCAGTATTAACATAATCCGCCCTGAGGCCGACCTGGCCCAGCAGTGTATCCAGTATGCCCTTGGCAACGTAAAAATCCACTGTACCCGGCTTATCATGCCAGAACAGCTCCTCCTGCTCGCTGCTGATCAGTGCACACAGCATCTCTCTTTCCTCGGGCAGATCACCCGCGCGCGGATGGAAGACCCTGCCCATCTCAAACAGCCTGATGTTTTTCTGCCCGAACCTCTGGTTGCGCTCCAGCGCAGACAGCATGCCGGCACGCAGATCGGTGCGCAGGCATTCCAGCTCCCGCGACATGGGATGGTCCAAGCTGAGCGGCTGCGCGCCTTCATACTGCAGGTCAGGCCGCAGCTTTCGCAGCGTCTCCAGGCTGGTCAGGGAATAGTTCAGCACTTCCTGCAGGCCGCAGCTGACCAATATATTTTTCACCCGCTGGCGGAAATCGATAATCGCCGGCGAGCCTCCTGCGGGCAAAGCCGCGCTCAGCATGGTCATGGGTATATTATCATAGCCAATGATGCGGGCAACTTCCTCCACGAGGTCGGCGGCACAGCTTACGTCCGTGCGCCACCAGGGTGTGCCGACTTCCATTTTATCCTTTTGGGCATCCGCCTCAACCTCAAAGCCCAGCGACTCCAGCGCATAGGCAATCCCCTGCAGTGGCACGTCCATGCCCAGCAGCCTCTTTACCTCACCTGCTGCCAGGCTGATGGGCTTTGGCTCCTGCCTGCCCGGGTAAACATCGATAATGCCGCGGGCCACCCTGCCTCCGGCAATCTCCTGCATGAGCTGTGTGGCGCGCCTAAGTGCAAACAGCGGCAGCTCCCTGCTCAGTCCTTTATCAAAGCGTAGAGATGCTTCGCTGCTCAGCTTCAAGGCCAGGCTGCCGCGGTGAATCACGGCCTGGTTGAAATTGGCAGATTCGATTAGGATGGACACGGTTTTATCCGAAATCTCGGAGCCCTCCCCACCCATAATGCCTGCCACAGCCAGCGTCCTCCCCTCATCGGCAATCACCAGCATATCATCCCGCAAGGTCCTGGCCACCCCATCCAGCGTGACGATGGATTCCCCGCTGCCGGCACGGCGCACGATAATCCTGCGTCCCTGCAGGGTCTCATAGTCAAAGGCATGCAGGGGCTGTCCGTATTCCAGCATTACATAGTTAGTTATGTCAACTACATTGTTGATGGGGCGCATGCCGCAGGCCTGCAGGCGCTGCTGCATCCAGTCAGGTGAAGGTCCCAGCTTGATTCCCGTAAGCAGGCTGGCACAATAGCGCGGGCAGTATTCGGCATCCCTGATCTCTATTGAGATATAGGAGTCAACAGGATTTCCCGACTCCTCATATACCGGCTCATTAACATCCACCCTGCTGCCTGTCTGCGCCGCTATTTCGCGTGCAATGCCCATCACGGAAAGGCAGTCCGGTCGGTTGGGCGTGACCTCGATATCCAGTATGGTATCACCCATATAAGAGGAAAGCTCCATGCCCAGCGGCGCATCAGCGGGCAGCACCAGGATGCCCTCATGGTTCTGTGAAAGGCCCAGCTCCATTTCAGAGCAGACCATGCCCTCGGAGGAAACACCCCTTATCTTTGCCGGCTTCAGAACTACCTTCTGGCCGCTGCGGCCGTCGATAAGCTCCGCATCCACGGAGGCAAAAGCAATCTTGTCACCTGCCTGCAGATTGGGTGCCCCGCAGACTACCGTCTGCTCACGGCTGCCCAGGTCAACAGTTGCCAGCCTGAGCCTGTCGGCATTGGGATGCGGGTTAACCGCTTTGATCTGGCCTACGACCACATTCTTCCAGCCGCCGATAGACTCGATAGCGGCTACTTCCAACCCCGCCGTGGTAAGTTTGCGGCAGATCTCTTCCAGCGGGAGCTCTATCTTAACAAAATCATTAAGCCACTTGAGTGTAACTTTCATATATCAACCCTCAGCCGGCCAGCGCCTTAAAACTGGCCGAGGAACCTGAGATCATTGCTGTAAAAATAGCGGATATCGTCTATGCCGTAGCGCAGCATGGGAATCCTCTCCACGCCCATGCCGAAGGCAAATCCGGAATAAACATCTGGATCGATATTGCAGCGTCGCAGTACCTCGGGCTGTACCATGCCTGCACCCAGCACCTCGATCCAGCCGCTGTTTTTGCAGATACGGCAACCGCTGCCGCTGCAGGCAAAGCAGTCTATAGCCAGCTCCACACCGGGTTCCACAAAGGGGAAATAGTCACAGCGGAAACGCGCCTTCCTTTCCCGCCCGAAAAGCCGGCGGGCGAACTCAAAGAGAGTGCCTTTGAGGTCTGCCATGGTTATATTTTTATCCACGGCCAGCCCCTCCACCTGGTGAAACATCCATTCATGTGTGGCATCGGTGGCCTCATAACGGTAAACGCGCCCCGGTGCAATTATCCTCACCGGAGGAGCAGTCTTTTCCATAACCCGTACCTGAACCGGCGAGGTATGCGTGCGCAGCAGCATCCCCGGCGCAGAGGTTGCGGGGTCCAGCCATAAAGTGGCAAAGGCATCCCTGGCGGGATGTTCCCTGGGCATGTTCAGGGCTTCGAAATTATAGTATTCCCATTCAACTTCAGGCCCTTCGGCAATCTGAAACCCCATGCTGACGAAGA
>CAZTHJ010000179.1:0-3217 GCA_964613565.1 uncultured Dehalococcoidales bacterium
ACGGCCCTGCAGGTACCAGTTCTCCAGCTCCGTGCCGGCCACTACCAGTGTGGGATAAAGCTTTAAGCCATCCGGCCTGAAGTCTGGGTCGCTGAACAATCTCTGTGTCATGGCCAGGTCATGTGCTGTATTTGAGCCGGGCAGGCCGGGCATCCAGTGGTAGTGGACCTTAAGCCCGTATTGCTTGAGCAGCCTGGTTGTCTGTATTACATCGCTTACCTGGTGCCCGCGCCTGACCAGACTGTAAATCTCGTCATCAATGGTCTGTACGCCCATTTCTACCCTGGTTGTGCCGAACTCCAGCATTCTCTTTACTTGTGCCTCATTGCACCAGTCAGGCCTGGTCTCAATACAGAGGCCGATGCACCTGTGCCGGGCGTTTTCGTTTACAGACTGGGCCTGTTGCAGAGATGTCGAATCGGTGCCGTTAAGGGCGTCATAGCATCTCTTGACGAATTCGTATTGATAGTTTTCAGGATAGGCCAGGAATGTGCCTCCCATGATAATCAGCTCTATTTTATCGACGGCATGGCCCATTCTGGCGAGGCTGTTCAGCCTGGTCTGCACCTGCGCAGCAGCATTGTAGTTACAATGCCTGGCGCGGATTACGGCAGGAGAATCAGGAGTATAGCTTTTGGGGGCGTCAGGATAGGTTGGACAGTAAACGCAGTTGCTGGGGCAGCCCAGCGGCTCGACCATCACGGCCAACGGCGTGACTCCCGAGATGGTTCTTGAAAACTTTTTCATGGTATGCTTATCTAGAGGGAAGTGTAACAAATTTATTTTATGCTAACAAACAGGGAAATCTTTGATCAGATTGCCCAAAGCTGGTATGGATACAGGCATCATACACGGTTTAGGGCTGAGCTGGAGGTATTAGCAGGGCGCTGGCGTGGCGGCACACTGCTCAATGCTGGCTGTGGACATGGTGCTGATTTCCTGCCTTTCAAACATGGGTTTGATCTCTACGGGTGTGATTTCTCCGTTCAGATGCTGTTGCAGGCGCAAAGGTATGCTGTGAAATATGACTTCAGTGTAGACCTGATACAGGCAGACCTTTCAGCGTTGCCTTATGGTGACAATACTTTTGACTTCGCTATTTCCATTGCAGCCTATCACCATATCCGTGGCAGGGAAAATGCGCTGGGGGCTTTGGTGCAATTGCGTCGCGTACTTAAGCCCGGCGCCGAGGCTTATATTACCGTCTGGAATAAATTGCAGCCGCGCTTCTGGCTGCGCCGCAGGGATGCTTACCTGCCATGGAAAACAAAGGAACATATATATCTGCGTTATTATTATTTATATGATTATGCCCAGATCAGCAGGCTGGTCAGGCGGGCAGGATTTGAGATAATGTATGCAATCCCTGAATCAAGCTACAAATTTCCGCTCAAGTATTTTTCAAGGAACATCTGCCTTCTGGCAAGAGCGCTTTAGCTTATTTCTCCAGAGCTGGTTTTTCCCTGATGTCCATTTCTTCGAAGGAGATGGTGAGGCAGATAGGAATAAATTTCTCTACCAGCAGCGGATCGAACTGGGTGCCGGCGCAGCGTTTAAGTTCATTTATAGCCTCTTTGAAGGTAAGAGGAGAACGGTAAGGCCGGAGTGAGGTCATGGCATCGAAGGCATCTGCAATAGAGAGTACCCTGGCTTCTAGCGGGATAGCCTCACCCTTAAGGCCGGAGGGATAGCCGCTGCCATCGAAATGCTCGTGATGATGCAGGATAGCTGGCAAACAAGGCGTAAGACTGGATACGTGTCCTACAATGGTCTTGGACAATAACGGATGTGTCCTGATGGCCTGCTGTTCCTGATTGTCCAGTTTCCCTTTTTTCTTCAATATCTCGTCGATGACACCGATTTTACCGATATCATGCAGCAGGGCAGCATGGCTGACGGCGGCCACCTTTTCTGAGGGAAATCCGATGGCTTCCGCCAGGGCTACAGAATAGGCGCGCACCTTTTTGGAATGACCATAGGTGTAGGGATCTCTGGCTTCGATGGTAGCAGAAAGCGCATAGATTGTGTTAAGCGTTTCCTTTTCTGCCGGAGGCACGCTGTCAAGATGGTCGGTCTGTGCTGAAGGCAGCATCTGAGAAACCATGCAGGTCCTGTTGCCGCCGGTCTGCTTGGTATAGTACAGGGCTTTATCAGCAGCATTCACCAGGTCATCGGGTGATAGGCCGTCGTTGGGCCAGGAAGCTATGCCGATACTCGTCGTGATAAGAGAAGCAGGATTGTAGGTCTGATCCGAAACCCTGACCCTGATACGTTCTGCCACACCGAAAGCATCTTCCGCTGACGTATGTGGCATAATCACGGCAAATTCATCTCCGCCGTAGCGGAAGGCCATATCGATGTTTCTCAGCGAGCTGCGGATAATACGTCCGATATGCGCAAGAAGTTTATCGCCAACCGGGTGCCCCAGGCTGTCGTTATATGTTTTAAAATTATCCAGATCCATGAAAGCTATAGATATCAGGCTGCCGTAGCGTGAATGCCTGCTGACCTCCTGCTTTAAAATCTCGTCGAAGTGGCGGCGGTTGAAAAGTCCTGTCAGCTCATCAATGCGTGCCCTTTGCTCTGCATGGGCAAATAGCTGGGCATTGGCCACGGATGTGGAAATCTGCGATGCCAGCCTTTCCAGCAATTGTAACTGCCCTGGATTATAGGCATGGCTGTGCCTGGTGGCTACGGTAAGGCAACCCAGTCCTTCGCCCTTGGTAATCAATGGCAGGTAAACAATTGAGTGTATGCCTCTCTTAAGATACTCTTCTCCTGTATAGAACATCCTGTCCTGCTCCAGGTCCGGCTCATACAAATCCTTTTTATGTCGTATAACCCACTCCGTAGCACTGCCCTTGAGCGCCAGCTTCTCGCCCGCATGCCAGATGGTTCCCACCTCTGAGTAAACTGCGGAAATCAGAAGATCATTTTCTTCTATAATAGCCACGGTAGCAAAGTCTACGTCTATTACCTCTCTCAACCCGGAGGCAAAAGCATCATAGACCTCGTTAATATTGAGGCTTGACGTCATTACGCCGGCAAGCCTGTTGATCAAAGACAGCTCTTGCTCACTTCTGCGCAGCTCGGCTTGTATAAATTCCTTTTCTACGCTGATGGCTATTTGCCCGGATATATTTTCTATAAGGTTTGTTTCATCCAGATTGTATTTACCTGATTCCTTTCTACTGCAGGCCAGTATGCCTACCAGGTT
>CAZTHJ010000180.1:0-1459 GCA_964613565.1 uncultured Dehalococcoidales bacterium
TTTTTATCCACCACCGGCAGGGCGTAAATGTTTTTATCCAGCATAATACTGACCACTTCCTCAATGTCCTGGTCAGGTTCTACAGATAGGGCGCTTCCCATCACCTCGCCTGCGGTTTTGGAGGAGAGCAGGCTGAGTGCGTCTCCCCAGTCGATGGATGGCTGCCGTAGCCTGCCGAACTCCGATAGGGAAATTGTCTGCAGAATGCGCCGGGGCGTGATCAGGCCCTTCAGCTTTTTATGCTCATCGACTACCACCACGACGAGCTGCTTTTTATACTGGGCGAGTTTTAATAAAACTGCGGATAGCAGGGAAGCCTCTTTCGTTGTTAATACCTCTGTAACCATTATATCCTTGACTTTAACTGACATAATTATCCATCTCCTACTACATCAGCGTTGAAACAGCATGGGATTATAGTATAAAGCGCTGCTCAGTACAATGGTAAGGCGTTAATTGTGGTTGCAAGAGCAGGGGATTGGGATTTTCTCCCTATGCCTTTTCCAAATTGGCATAGCTCATCAGCAGCCGCTTAACACCGGCGGTGTCGAAGTTGACCGTGACCTGGGGATCGTCGCTGGAGCCGCTCTGGCCGATCACGATGCCCTCGCCGAAGATCTTATGCCTTACACGCTCGCCCACGCTGACCATGATGGAAGGCTTGGGGGGTGGCTGGGGCTTGCCCCTGACCAGGTCGGAGAGCTTCTTTGTGGGGACGGCAGCCCTTTGTGACGTGCGCGCTGCCCTGGCCAGCAGGTCGGTAACCGAGGTATAGCCCTCCTCTTCATAGCTGGAATCGCCGAAATACTGTTTCTCCACCAGGTTACCCGGTATGTCAGAGATAAAGCGCGAGGCCTCGCCGGTGGAAGAGCCATACAGGTTCCTGCGGTCGGCATACAGCAGGTAGACGCGCTTCTTGGCGCGCGTCACCCCCACATAGCACAGCCGCCTTTCCTCCTCCAGCTCATTAGCGTCCTCCATCGAGCGGCGATGCGGCAGCAGGCCCTCCTCCATGCCGGTGATGAAGACCACGGGAAATTCCAGGCCCTTGGCCTGGTGCAGTGTGGTGAGCACCGTGGTTTCCACCTTCTCGCCCAGCTCATCCACGTCGGAGATGAGGCTTACCTGCTCGAGGAATGTAGTCAGGGCATCAGCGGGTTCCAGCCCGTCATATTCCCCTGCGGCAGCACGCAATTCCAATACATTTTCCCAGCGCTCCTCGCCTCCCTCTTCATGGCGGATATATTCATGATAGCCTGTCTTTTCCACGATGGCCGAGACCAGCTTGCTCAGACCGAGCTTCTGGCTGTCTACCTGAAGCTCCTGCAGCAGCTGCAAAAAAGCGGCGATGGACTGTGCGGCGCGCTGCGCCAGCCTGGGGTCCTCCCCCTCCACAGCCGACTTCAGACATTCATAGAGTGAGATGTCCCTGGCCCTGGCATGGCCGGAAAGGTCGCCC
>CAZTHJ010000180.1:1469-3216 GCA_964613565.1 uncultured Dehalococcoidales bacterium
GCGTGCCGATGCCGCGGTTGGGCGTATTGATGATGCGCATCAGGCTAATGCTGTCGGCAGGATTATGCAGTACCCTCAGATAGGCAATGATGTCCTTGACCTCGCGACGCTGGTAGAAGCGCGTGCCACCCACCAGCTTATAGAGCATGCCGTGGCGCACGAAGGCCTCTTCCAGTGCGCGTGACTGCGCATTAATACGGTACATGATGGCGATATCGCCGGCGACAAAGCCATCCTCCCTCACCAGGCGGTCCACCTCGCCCACGACGTACTGCGCCTCCTCGCTCTCGCTGGCGGTTTCCACCAGCGCAACCGGGATGCCGGCCTCATTTTCCGTGACCAGGTTTTTGGGCTTGCGGTTGATATTAACAGCGATGATATTGGCCGCCACATCCAAAATGGTCTGCGTGGAGCGGTAATTCTGCTCCAGGATGATAACTTTGGCCTGCGGGTAGTCCTTTTCAAAGCTGAGGATATTGCGGATATCGGCATAGCGCCAGGAGTAAATCGACTGGTCGGGATCGCCCACCACGGCGATATTCTCATATTTGGCGGCGATCTGCTTGATGAGCTCATACTGCGTCACATTGGTATCCTGGAACTCGTCCACCATCACGTGCAGGTAGCGCTTCTGGTATCTTTCCAGTATGGCGGGGTTCTTCTGGAACAGCTGCACCGTCTTCATCAGCATGTCGTCAAAGTCCACCGTCTGGCTCTGCGTCATCACCGACTGGTAGCGCTCATAGACGCGGTGCACGATCTCCTCGATATAGGAGCCGATGCGCTGGCCATAGTCCTGCGGCGCTATGAGCAGGCTCTTGGCCTGGCTGATCTTGGACTGCATGCTGCGCGGTGTATATTGCTTGGGGTCGAGCCCCACATCCTGCAGGCTCTGCTTGATAAGGCTCAGCTGGTCCTCATCGTCATAGATGCTGAAATTGGGCTCCAGGCCAATAGCCCTGCCGTCCTGGCGCAGGATGCGCGCGCAGATGGCATGAAAGGTGCCCAGGGTGAGCTCCCCCGTGGAGCGGCCCACCAGCTTTTCCAGCCTTTCCCGCATCTCGCGTGCCGCCTTGTTGGTGAAGGTCACCGCCAGGATGTGGTGCGGATTGACGCCGCAGACCTTGATCAAATAGGCAATGCGCTGCGTGATGACGCGCGTTTTACCGCTGCCAGGCCCGGCCAGTATCAGCAGCGGGCCTTCGATGGTCTCGACGGCCTCTTTCTGCGCAGGGTTGAGTCCGGCTAATATATCCATATTCAGAGTTATTGTCTATTCCCTATTTAGTAGTCGTAGGAGAAGCAAACTTGAGCTCGATTTTTTCCGGGTCCACGCCTGTGATGGAGATGCCGCCTGTCCCGGTCTTAATCACCCCTTCACCGGGGCTCAGCTTGATGGTGCAGGCGCCCTGATCGTCCACGCTGATATAGATCTTGTTGGCCGCCACCTTGAGTACGGCCGACATGTCCGTGGTGGGAATACCTTCAATGGTTTTCCCGTGTTGCGTTACTGTGCCAAGATTAACGTTTTCAATCCAGACCTCGGCGCCGCCCCTTACGGCAGAATCACAGCCCAGTGTGAGAGCGACAACCGTCAGCATTATTACCAGTAGCGCAATATGCAGAATATTATTTTTTTTCATTTAAACCTCCTTTGTTTCCATGGTTAGGGAGAGCAGAAACTTGAATGTGATGAGGATAATCATCAAGGTCTCCTCATTATAACATTTTGCCGTACCCGCTATCT
>CAZTHJ010000181.1:0-3207 GCA_964613565.1 uncultured Dehalococcoidales bacterium
GAGGATTTCATTATGGAAAGCCTGCCAGGGACGTGGCAAGTGGGCAGGACCTGTGAGAAGTAATTTTTTAGGAACATCGATGCCCGCGTACCAGCTCTGGCAGCCCTGGATATGTCCCTTATAGGTATAGGCATACCAGCCTGCCCCGGTATAGGCTGGCACCCTAATCTTTTTGATAAAGGCATCGCCCTTCTGCACTGCGTCCGCCCTATCAAAGGGGTAAATCAGTTTCCCGAACAGCATGGCGCACTGCTGGCCCTTCTGGGTTAACAGGTTGTATATATTGCCGTACATCCTGTAATCAGGATTTTCCATGGCTTCCTGCCATAGCTTTTCTGTATCGGGGGGCAGCTTCCCCGGCCTGCCCTTGACCTTGTGCCCCACGTCCATGGCATCAGTAAAATATTCAAAGGAGTGCAGTACCCCTCCCGGGTTCTGATCGCGGAACTGGTAGGGTGTCAGCGCGTCATAGGGGAAAATAGCTTTCAAGTGCGGAGGCCTCTGGGAAGCGGCCTCCCATTGCGCCCCGGCAAAGGCGGAGATACCGACCATGCCGATATTGCCGTCGCACCAGGGCTGCCCCGCCAGCCATTCTATGAGGTCATAGGCATCAGAATTCGGGGTATCCCATGCAGCACCAGCGGGAGCGGCTTCGGATTTACCTATTCCACGGTAATTGGCTATCACGTGGGCGTATCCCCGTGAAACGAAATAGCGGGTGTCACCGGTCTCCTGCGCACCGTTCCAGAGAGGGGACCAGGCGGGCGCGGGGCCAAAGGCGTCGCAAATATCGGGTGTTTGCAGCTCCTTGTTGTGCGGGCCGAACGCCAACAGAACCGGCACCTTTTGCGGCGAATCGGGGCGATAGATATCCGCGCACAGGTGAACACCATCGCGCATGGGCACCATCACATCCCTTTCCCAGAGCATCTTATTGGGCGCGGGCGGCCTGTCATAGTAAGGGGGAGGTGAATGGGAATCCTCTATGTGATAAACTTCGCTCGCTTTACGCATTTGAACCACCTGCCAAGTGTATTAGCCATATCAAGGTTTTACAATCTTCCCGTAATCCACGTATTTTTTTATGAGTTCGGATTTCCTCTCAAATTTATCCCTGTTTTCCTGCCGGAATGTCTCAAGAATATCGTTTTGCTCTTTGAAATGCTTTAAATGCGCTTCGGTGGAAAACCTGGGATGCCTTGCATCATCCTGATTCCACTTAACCTTCAAACCTTTGCCATTACTAACCAGCTCACCCTGTACCCAGCACACCGGGCAGTAAACATAAGGCAGCTCATGCGGCACCTGGAACAGATTACAGTGGCATACGGGGCATTCGAAATCGTTACGGGGGCCGAGGTACTTCACTTCCTGTATAGGCAATAGAAGCGACCTGGCCACATTGTGGCCCAGTTCCCTTGCCCTGGCCAGTTTATCATCCATGGCCAGCACATCGCCCGCCATAGGAGCATAGTTCACCTGCATCTGGTCAACCAGGATACGGGTATGCTGCAGGAAAATATTGGCTGTCGCCATGGTCATACTGGTCCAGTCAGGACCGGAACCTCCCACACAAATAAGAGCGCCGATTTTGCTCTTATCCAGCACCTTAATATTCCTGATCATAATGGGATTCATTCTATCTATGATCATCTTCAAATGGCCATTAACCTGCAAATGATAAGCTGGAAAGCTGATAATTAAAGCTGCATCTTCCAAGCAGGTCTTTTCCAGTATCCACTCAACGTCGTCCTTAATAATGCAGCGATTGTCCTTTGACTCAACGCCCGGGCCGCCGCAAGCCTGGCAGCCCCTGCAGGGATTGATGCGCAGGTCCATAGCCCTGATGATCTCTATCTGTATGCCATATCCCAGCTCCTCTGCACCCATACATGCTTCTTTCAGCAGGATTTCGCTGTTGCCGTTTTTCCTTCCGCATGTCAGGCCGATTATTTTTTTATTCTGCTGCTGAGCCACTCGAATAATTACCTCCGACAGAATCAATTAGCAAAGACGGTACTATCTACCTTTGAAAACCGGATTTCTTTTTTCTCTAAACGCTTTTACAGCCTCCGCATAGTCCTCAGTTGTAACACATATGGCATTAGCCCTAGCCTCGTTTTCCAGGGCCGATCGTATCCCTTCCGCCCAGGAATTGTACAGCGATATTTTTGCCAGGCCGATGGCTACCGAGGGACCGGCGGCCAGGCTCAGCGCAAGCTCCATGGTAGCATCGGCAAGCCTATCCCCTGGCACTACCTGATTGACCAGGCCCAGTTTTTCCGCTTCCCTCGCATCTATGGTCTTGCCCAGAAAGAGAAGCTCGCATGCTCTGGCCATCCCTATTATCCTGGGCAAGATATAAGTAATTCCAGCCTCCGGGTGAAGACCAAGCCTGGCAAAGCCAAAGCCAAAAATAGCGTTCTCGGCTGCCACGGCCATGTCAGAGGAGAGGAAGAAACCCAGGCCTGCGCCAATTACGGGGCCATTTACCATGGCAATTACGGGTTTGGGCATTTTCCTCAGATCAAGCATCTGCCTTTCCTGTGAAATAATGGCTTCTCTCATGCGCAGGGCGGCGGGCATATCAGCCCCAGCGGTATTGTCACTTGAAAAATCACTACCCGAACAAAAAGCGCTACCGGCCCCGGTAATAATTAATACCTTCATAGCCGTATCTGTGGCCACATCCTCCCTAGCCCTGACAAACTCCTCCAGCATTCTTGCGTTAAAGGCGTTGCGCCGCTGCGGACGGTTTAATGTTATGATGGCTACAGTATCCTTTTTTTCCAATATTACCGTCTCATATTCCATAATTCACCTACCTGTGAAAATAATCGAATAGCAAATTAGTAACCCATATTTAATACTCAGACACTAATTACGCAACCTGGGATCTGGCATATGCCGCTGCGTTTTCGCCTGCCATCCTGCCTCCATTCAGGGCAAAGCCCATGGTATTGCCCGGGAGGACAAAGACGTAGCTGTCCGCATAAATAGCGGTCGCGTCTACGCCCGCTGCAAATAGGCCGGGAATGGGTTCCTGTTCCTCGGTAACTACTTCCATCTTGTAATTAATCTTGATACCTCCCAGAGAGCCATAGGCCGTTGGATAAAACCGTCCCGCATAGTAGCGCGGTGCTTTGAGCGCACGCAGGTATTTTGCGTTCTTGTGGAAAATTGGGTCCCTGCCATGCTCGCACATTT
>CAZTHJ010000182.1:0-3198 GCA_964613565.1 uncultured Dehalococcoidales bacterium
TTTGGGTTTGTGCTATTTTATTATAAGCACCATATAATGCCCAGTTACCTTGAAGCTTTCCAGTCTTATAAGTCCACATGGTCCAGCTGATGCCATTGGCGTTGTATTTCTGATAGGCATAATCCTGGCAATCATAACTATCGTTATTGAACTCGCCAACATATCCTGCAACACCATAATTATTCATAGCTTCTACAATTTCATTAATCCGGTAATCTATTATTATCTTGCTTTTATCATACAGGTGCATTTGATACATCATATTTGTCCAACCCATTGTTTGCGGATCGGGAAGGGCTTTCATCTCCCATATGGCTTCAACGGTGATGACATGATCAGGATCAACTTCGCGAATTGCTTTAATCATTTGATCATAAACACTGTTCGTTCTGCTTGTAGCTTCAGGACTGCCGGGTGCCCAAGAATTCGGTCCTCTGTAACCACCATTGTTCTGAGGTTCGTTCATGATATCATAAGCTGCAACTACAGGATTACCCTTATAACGCGTTGCAATTTTCACCCATAAATCTTCCATAATCCGACGGTTCTTCTGGCTTTCATACAGTTCATTTTTACCAAGTGTGCCGCAGCTATGATCCATATTTTGTCCGCCAGGGGCTCCATGCAGATCTAAAATTACGTACATACCACGCTTGCCAGCTTGTTCAATAGCCCAGTCCAGACGTTTAAAGCCCGGGTTGTTGTCCAGGTTGTCCGCATTCCACCATGTACCATTCTCATCCTTCATAAAGTTCCTGTACCAGAAAGGAATACGGATGCAATTCAGTCCGAGCTCTCTGACTCTGTCAAAATCATACTCAGTAATCAAGTTGTCCTCATATGTATTGAACAACTCCAATATTTGTTCATCACTGAAACCACGGTTTTTCATAGCATTAATACTATCCAGGTTAGCCCACTGTCTGTCTGCACCATTTACAGGACACATCCACGATTCCTGAATCATCCATCCGCCAAAGTTAACACCTCTGAGTACAACTACTTCGCCTCTTTCATTTTGTAAATTTGATCCAACAACCTTTAGAAAATCATTTTGTTGAATCCCACCGCTTGTTGCAGCATATGAACAGTTTAATGTTACCGTAATCGATAAAACAATCATCGCAATTATACAAAAGTATATAGCTATTCTTTCTAACAAACATTTTCGTTTAAACATAATTATCTCCTAAGAATAATCTGGAGTGCAGCACTATAGTTAGATACGTGAGCTTGTTGTGACTTAAGATAGCAAAGTGTCTAGTTTTTGTGGTTCATACCACTCCTTGATTCTGAAATGTTTTGTATGCCAGGAGTTCTTCGATGATTGCTCTATGACCGCGGGCTTCTGAACTTTCTACCCTGGAGTGGTCAATGCCTCTGGCTGCGATCTCTGCCGTATTCTTTTCCCAGCCATAGTGGTCAGAGAGTATCACGGCTACCGTATCCTGCAGAGTCTTTAGGAAGATGTCTTTTTTGTCTGATGCATCTTGCTCATTATTATAGACATCTAAGCCTAAGTTCTTTATGCTGCCGACTAGCCTGGTAGCAAAGATATCAGGATTGTTTTTCTGGTGGTCAAATAATGCCGCAAAAGCTAAGGCATCTTCTCTGGCAAGGTATCTAATCAGCCAGATGGCTGTTTGATTTCCTTTTTTGGCTTCTTCGGTTAAGGCGCGCGCGTATTCTTTTTCTACACTTTCTAAGCTTTGCTGGATTGCGCAGGCGGTGCTCTCGATAGCCAGCAGCTGATTTTTTTCAAAAACATCGATAGTAAGAGGATTGGCAGGATTGTTTATGGCATGCAAAAGATGCCTGTTGGGCTCTGCTGCTACGCCATTGCTAGCAGCTATTATTTCATTCAGCAGTGTCTGTATGGCCGGGCCGGCGCAAGCATCTTCCCAGTCACGCTCGCCTTTATACCAGCGTATTACATGGCTGTCCGGATATTTTACCTGGAATTCTCTGGTCGCCTGCTCATAGACATCATCGGTTAAGTTACCCTGGCTGATTGCGGCGTATTCTTCTACCAGTTTATTGAAGTATATGCCTTTTTCCTTGCATTTGCGGACAATTTCGGAAGGATTATTTCCTGCTTCTACAGGATGGACGTTGCCTTTATTCAGGTAGATATAATGGCCATCTGGAAGAGGAACGATGTTATGGCCGATTTCTAAGATAGCTCCGTATCTGCCGTCTGAGCCTCTGCCGCCGATACCGCTGCCTAATACAGTGGTGCTGCCGGGCAGGATGTTTCCGTATTGGTCACGGAAGTCGCCCACGGCTTCTTCGGCAGTTAAGGAATCCATATCTATGTCAATGAACTTAATATTAGGTATTCCTTTTTCTTTTAAGGCGGCGATTAATTCATTACCGAACTCAAAGCCAGTAAGACAGGGGATATTCAGTATAGGCAGCTCATCCCCGATAACCAGGGTCTTTAAATTATATTGCCCCGGGATACAGGCGCTGACACAAACAATGCTATTGGGATTAAGGTGCGCTTCCTGGATTAAGTCCTGGGCAATTTGGGCGGCTGTCTTAACCACATCCAAGGCTACTTTACCTGCGGCATCTTTTTGCTCAGGGTTCTGGGGATCAAGCCTGATCTTGCCATCATTAAAGAGCGGATGCTCCTGCCATTTTATAACTTTTTCCACTATGATGTCGCCGTTACCAGAGACCAGATAAACATGCATATGGGTACCACCTAAGAGCAGGCTGATATAGACGTAGCCTTTTCTTAAAGCGCTCAGCTCTTGTCTTAAGCTAGAGGCATCTTTAGATATGCCCTGGATAAAGCCTTCCGTAAGCAGTTCAATAAGCCCAAGGCGGCTAAAGAGGATGCGGATATCTTCTAGCCTCAGGCGGTTTTCCGCTAAGAGACCTACGGCGCAATTACGTAAGCTGGATACTTCCAGTTTTTTGTTATCTGTGCCGGGGATGATGATGCTAGCTGTATTGCTGGTATTATCGCGCAGGTCAGTGATCTTAACATTCACTTTAATCCTATCGCTTTGCTTACTGGTTAAGGATAGACTGACAACCAGTGGAGAATACGTCAGGCAGATATTGATCTCTTTTTGGATTTGCGCAACAGTCTCTTCTACAGAAAGCCCTGCATACGGGGTAAAATCTAATTTAGCCAGCTTCAGCAGGAGGTCGCGCTGTGTCTGGGTTGCTGCATTATTTAATAAG
>CAZTHJ010000183.1:0-3130 GCA_964613565.1 uncultured Dehalococcoidales bacterium
TGCACTCTTTTGAGGCCGGATTTACGGCCACTCTGATCGCCTCCACAGGTCTGATGCTGATACTGAACCAGGCTGGCTTATATATTTACGGCACACAACCAAGGAGCATTCTGACAGTATTTCCCGGCATTATCGACTTCTACGGCATGACCATCAGCCTGGATAAGCTGGTGCTGATGGGACTGGGAATTGCTGTTATCGGGGTTCTGTTTTGGATTTACAACCGCACTAGGTTGGGACGTGCTATGCGGGCTGTGGCCTTCAATGAAGAAGCTGCCGCGTTGCAGGGGATCAATGCCAATGTGATATTGATGCTTTCTCTGGGGCTGGGAACCCTGCTGGCAGGTTTTGCGGGCGGCATACTTGCTCCCAGCTACGGCATGCACCCTGCCATGGGCAACAGCATTATCTGGACCGTCATGCTGATGTGCATGCTGGGCGGAATGGATAGCCTCCCCGGCGCCATCCTTGGCGGGATAATTATTGGGCAATTGTTGAGTTTCGGACAGTACTTCATTGGCGGTACCATCCAGATCGTTATATTCGTCATCATCGGCATAATCCTGTACTTCCGGCCCCAGGGTCTGCTGGGGCGCGGCCTGGATATCGAGGTATAAATGGCAAAATACAGGTGGCTCATTGGTTACGCCGTATTGATAGCCATACTGGCTATCATACCGCTGATTGTAAAATCTCCGTATTACCTGCATATCTTCATTATTGTCCTGGTCAACGCCATACTGGGAATAACTTTTATCATACTTATGAGGACGGGCCTCATAAGCCTGGGCATTGCCACTTTCTGGGGCATCGGAGCGTATACCTCTGCTGTTCTCGTCACAGAAATTGATATTTCTTTTTGGCTGAGTTTGCCGGCAACTACAGTTATTACTGCGCTTGTGGCCCTGATTATCGGATATATACTGATAGGCAGCGGAAGTTCCGGGCTTTCCTTTGTCATACTGTCTTCAATCATAGGCATGGTTTTCCCTGTAACTGTGGGTAATATACCATTTGTAGGGGGGTACAACGGCATCACCGGCATACCCAAACCCGACCCCATAATCATACCCGGGCTGCTGTCCATCGAGTTTAATAACAAGACCAGCCTGTATTACCTGGGCTTGTTTCTGTTCGTGATTGTGACACTGGCTTGCAGTGCCCTGTACGCCTCCTCCATAGGCAGAGCATGGTCCTCCATCGGGCTCAACAAGAGGCTGGCCGAATCCATTGGCATCAATGTCACCAGGTACAGGTTGCTTGCCTTCATCATTTCCTCGGCTATCGCCGGCTTTATCGGAAGCTTTTATGCCCACTATACGGGATTCATTATTCCAGATATCTTCAACATGTTCGTCAATGTTTATATACAGATATATGCCATCTTCGGCGGTATCGGCTACGTGATACTGGGCCCTCTGCTGGGTTCGGCAATCATGACAATGATACCGGAGACAATGCGTATGGCCCAGCAGATTTCATACCTGTTGGTAGGAGTATTTCTGGTGGTTCTGATCATGTTTTTACCCAGGGGCCTTCTGGGCTTGTTTGAAAGCGACGGGATCCTGAGGCGCGGGTTTAACAAGCTCGTTTCGCTGGTTTACGCCGCAGTTAGGCCCCGGCCGTAGTAGCCAAGGGGGCATATATTTTGCCCAGATAACTGGTTACATAAGGGACGCTGATTTCATATGTTTATTTAAGGAGGGAACTAACTGGGACTAAAAGAATTTAGAAAAGAGAAACACGACAAACCTATACAGGAGACTGATGTGCAATACAAGGATAAGGCCAACGAGCTAATATCTCTGGAAAAGCGCGAGCAAAGGCTTAAGCGATGGCTGGAAGCGCCCGGCGTGCAATTCAGCCCGGGGGCCGAAAAAACCTATAAGTCCAAGGTAACAAGACTTACCAAAGTCATTCAGCTTGAAAAACCAGATAGGGTCCCCGTCACAGCATATGTCGGCTTTTACCCCGCCTACCTTTACGGGATAGACCTCAGGACTGCCATGTATGACTATGAACAGCTCAACCGCGCCTGGAAGCAATTTCTATTTGAGTTCGACCTTGACGTGTTCAACAGCAGCGCGGCTGCCCCTCCGGGGAGGGTTCTTGAATTGCTCCAGCCCAAAACCAGCGTATGGCCTGGTCATGGGCTGGATTCCAATGCTGCCTCCTACCAGTATCTTGAAGGTGAATACATGAAAGCGGATGAATATAATGCCTTGATTGAGGACCCGTCCGACTTCTGGATGAGGGTGTATTTGCCCCGCGCCCTGGGCGTATTTGAGCCCTTTCGCAGGCTTTCGTCCTTTACCACGGTGTTCGGACTCCCGCCAAGCTATATAGGCTTCCTGGTTCCTTTTACCTTTCCCGATGTCAGGGCCTCATTTCAAACGCTGCTTGACGCGGCCAGCGAGATGGGCAGTTGGATGCAAGCAGTGGGCAGCTTTAACAGGACAGCATTAGAGGCTGGATTTCCATCCTTTGAAGGGTCCATAGCTTTCGCACCCTTCGATGTTATTGCCGATTACCTCAGGGGAACCCGGGGAATAATGCAGGATATTTTCCGCCGGCCGGACAAGCTGCTTGAGGCATTGGACAGGATTACTCCACTGGTCATCAAATCTGCTGTATCCATGGCAAATATGTCAGGCAGCCCGATTACCGGTATGCCATTGCACAAAGGTGACGATATTTTCATATCGGACAAGCAGTTCGAGACCTTCTACTGGCCCACCCTCAAGAAGGTGCTGCTTGCGCTTATTGACGAGGGGCTTGTGCCTTCGCTGTATGCAGAGGGCAGCTATAACAGGCGTCTGGAAATTATAAAGGACCTGCCCAAAGGCTCCACGGTATGGCGTTTTGACAATACAGACATGGCCAGAGCTAAAAAAATCCTGGGCGGCACGGCCTGTATCTGCGGCAACGTGCCGGCCTCGCTATTTATCACGGGCGACCCGCCGGCTGTCAAGAATTACTGCCGCAGGTTGATCGAGCAATGTGCTGAAGGCGGGGGTTATATCCTGTCAGGAGAGACACATATAGAGAGAGGCAATCCGGCCAACATCCAAGCCATGATAGAGGCTGCCCAGGAATATGGTATTTACTGATGTTTCATTATCTTAAAATT
>CAZTHJ010000184.1:0-3125 GCA_964613565.1 uncultured Dehalococcoidales bacterium
AGCCAGTGCCCTGACTGTGTCTATGGTTTCGTCAGGGTGAAACCTGATGCCGCCCTTGGTTATACCGCGTGCATCGTTGTAATGCACGCGATAACCTTTGAAAACCTGTACGGTACCGTCATCCATGCGCACGGGCAGGCTGACCTGCATTTCGCGCATGGGGGTCTTCAGTATGCTGGTGATGTGCGGGGCAAGATTTAAGATTGCAGCGCAATCGTCGATCTGTCTTTTCACATTATCGAACGGATTAATGCTGCCGTTATCCTCTATTCTAACTGCTGCGGAATGGCGGGTTTTTGTTACCATGTTGTCCCTTTCCTGTAAGTTTATTTGCCTCGTTTGACTGGAACTATCATATAATTATGGCATAATTGTTGTCAAATAGTAACATAGTTACAATAAAGAAACATACTAAAAATAAAGGTTGCTGAAAAAGAGGTGCAGGACTGGGGGGTTACATCGTCATGGCGAGGAGCGCAGCGACGTGGCCATCTCACCCGTTAACGGCGGGTTTTAAAACCCGCCCATTTTCCCCCAGGACTGGGGAATGGAGGGGGATCAATTGGCTGCATGTGTTATAAAGTCTAGCTGCTGTGAAAAATGTAGCCTGCGCCGCGCTTATTGAGGATCATTCTAGGTGGGGAGTCCTTGAGCTTTTCCCTGAGGCGCTGTACCGCCAGCCTGATATTGCCGGTATCGCCGCATGAGGGCCTGCCCCACAGCTCTGCATTGATCTGGTTGTAGGGCACCAGCTTGTCGCGGTTCTTCACTAGCGTTACCAGCAGCTTGTATTCAATGGGAGTTAATTTTACCTGGCTGTTATCTATTTTGACTTTCTGGTTGACAAAGTCGATGCCTAGGCGGGTGTTGATTTCATTCTCCTGCTTACCTTTGAAGGGGATGGCCTTGACGCGCCGCAGCACTGCTTTGACGCGCGCCAGCAGCGTCAGGTAGTTGAAGGGTTTTACTATGTAGTCATCGGCTCCACCCTCCAGTCCCTTCATCATGTCCTCGTCCTCTGCTCTGACCGTGAGTATGATCACCGGAAGGCTGGAAAACTCGCGTATGGCCTTGAGCACCTCGAAGCCGCTCATATCGGGTAGGTTGATGTCCAGTATCACGATATCCGGCATTTCCCATCTGGCCAGGTCGATGCCCTTCTTGCCGCGCAGAGAGTAGATTACCTCTGCCTCCGGCCAGCGGAACTCAAAGGCAGCCTTGATGGAATTTATAATGAGTTGATCGTCCTCTATAATCAGTACCTTCATTGCTTCAGACCCCTGCGTTTTATTTCTACTTTGCAAAGCGGGGTAGCTTGAAGAAGAAGCTGGCGCCCTTGCCGCTTTCGCTTCTCACCCAGATTTTGCCCTTCATGGATACCGCCAGCACTTTGCACAGGGCCAGGCCGATGCCCAGTCCCGGCTCATATTCCCGCTTGCTCGAGGAGCGGTAATAGGGTTCAAATATGAGTTTCTTTTCATTCGGATTGATGCCCTGGCCATAATCTCTAACTTCGATGGTTACGTATTTGGTATCAGTCCTGGAGCTAATGCTTACCCTCAGCCCCTCGCTGGCATGCTTGAAGGCATTATTCAGGAGGTTTAACAGTATCTGGTAGATACGCACGCTGTCTCCCAGCACTGTGGGCAGGTTGGCATCAAGCCTCACATCCACCTTCATGTTGGTTTTTTGCGCTAGAGCTTTGGTCTCATTGACTACGGAGTGGATGACCTTTTTGATGTCCGTTTCTTCCGGCTTGATCTCCAGTTTGCCGATCTCCCCTTTTATGAAGTCATGCAGCTCATTGATGCGGTTGTTCATCATGCAAGCGCTGTCCCAGATATAACCGGCCAGCTCCCCCTCTCTTTTGTCACGCATCTCGTCGCACAGCAGCTGGCTGGTGGCTACCAGTGAGGTCAGCGGGGTTTTTAGCTCGTGAATCAATCGCCTGGTAAAATCGATTTTGCTCTGGATTTCAATCTGCAGCCTTTCGCCCAGTTCCTTTTCCTTCTCGTAGAGTTCCTTGAGGCGCTGCTCGGAGAATTTTCTCCCTATGATATGCCCCAGCCGCTCGGCTATGGCACGTATCAGTGCTCTTTCCTCGCGTAAAAAGGGGCCCTCATCAAGCTCCGGTTTTTGCCTTAGATAATATACTTCTATCTTGCCCTCTGGCTTCCCGTTGATATATACCTGTTCGCTCTGCTTCCACCCGGTCTCCTTGAAGGAGGGGGAGACAAACTCGCATTTTTTCATCTTTATCCTGGCGCAGGTCAGGTCGGGATACTGCCATGCCTGCGGTATTAATTCCACTGCGCCCTGCAGGACATACTCCAGCGAGTGCTCGCCATTCTGAATTAAGCTGGAGATGCCGTAGAGGCAGTTCAGCTCCTTGACGCGTTCGGTTAGCTTCTGGTTCAAATCCTGCAGCTTTTTGCTGGAAGAGTCGCCTCTCACCATATCTTTTCCCTGCTTTCCTTGCTGGGCTGTTGCATTGGCTATGCCGTCTGATCCCTCTCTATAATTCTCCTTTAGTTTAGCAGAATTGGAGCAGGTTATGTATTGGATTTGCGGTAATGTATACTGACAGGCAGGTACTTGACATAAAATGGGATATTCGGCCGGAAGCAAACAGTGGGATTTAGATTTACTTGATAATCTGAAGAGATAGGCTGGTTGGGGTGAGAGGATTTGAACCTCAGGCCACCTGAACCCCATATAGCCCATGAAAAAGGTTCATTTTGTTGTAAACCTATCTATTTTCATAAGCATTTTTCTGAGTTGGAAAGCTGATAATGTTATCGGCCACCTTACGGTAATGGAATCCGCATACAGCCAGCGTGACGGAGAGCGTAAAGAAGCGAGGGCGTTTTAGTAGTGTCCATGCCAGCAGTTTCCAATAATATTTTCTTCCTCTTTGCTTAATGCCTATTATCCATACTGATCTTACTAATGCTTTGCATTGTTCCATGGTAATGCTGACCTTCTGCCGGGCAACAGGTTGATATTCGCGCAGAAAGGTAGTGATACGTTCATAGTACTCTTTGGGTGAATATATTGTGTTTAGTATATGCTTATAACCATTTATCAATGTTTCATATTCCATTTTGGGCATAAAATTCATAGAG
>CAZTHJ010000185.1:0-3114 GCA_964613565.1 uncultured Dehalococcoidales bacterium
CTTCGTTTTTTCTACCATTATGCAACCTGCTTCTTCAAATAATATATTGTCTACATTTCAAGGGTAACCCAGTAAACATCCTGGGTATTTTTGCCCTGCGCGGCATCCAGTATGCGCTGCATAATGAACTCCATATTTTCTGTTTTTATATCGATGCTGGCCAGGCCGTCGATAAAGCTCACAATCCTGGTCTCCATTCCGATCTGGTCATGTATGCTTTTCAGCTCCAGGTAAATCGGCCCGCGGTTCCAGCCGAAGCCTACGCTGCGGTCGAGCACTCCCACGGCCTTTTTGCCCCTAAGCGCCTGCGCCAGCTTCTCATGTGGGAAGGGGCGGAACATCCGCAGTTTGACCAGACCGGCCCTGATGCCGCGCCCCCTGCAGGCATCGATAACTGTCCTGGCAGTACCTGTCGCCGTGCCCGAGGTGAGCAGGGCAATCTCAGCGTCCTGCATTCTGTACTCTTCAATCTGGCCTCCATAGCTTCTGCCAAAGGTTTGGCTGAATTCCCCGTCTATCTGGTCGTATTTGGCCTTGGCCCTTTCCATGGCGGCGCAGTGCTTGTAGCGCAGCTCCATGAACTCATTGAGGATGCCGTGCGAGCCGGCGCCGATGGGCTGGCCCGGCTTGAGCGTAATGCGAGGCTCCTGCCGGCTCAGTGGCAGCTGAAGGAATCTATCAACCTCTTCGATTGCAGGTATGTCAACGGCTTCGGCGGAAAAGGAGAGATAAAAGCCGTCGTAATTTACCATCACGGGCACCTGGATATCGTTGTCCTCGGCTATCCTGTAGGCCATGATGATGGTATCCAGTATTTCCTGGCAGTTCTCCACGATGAGGTGTATCCAGCCGGCATCCCTGGTGGCGATCATATCCTGCTGGCCGGCTGAAACAGCCAGTATGCCGGGCATCTCGCGGTTGACGTTCACCATGACGATGGGCGCCCTGAAGCCTGCGGCCTGCAGCACGGCATCATACATGAAAGCCAGTCCCCAGGAAGAGGATGCGGTAAAGACCCTTACGCCGCACAGCGAGGCCGCTGCCACAATGTTCATGGCGGAGTTCTCGCCTTCCACCTCCACCATCTCGGCATCCAGCAGGCCGTTGGCCTGAAACCTGGAAAGTGTCTCCACCACTTCGGACTGGGGTGTGATGGGGTAGGAGGCAATCACCTGGGGGCGGCACAGCATGGCTGCATAAGCCGCGGCGGCATTGCCCGTAATAACTTTAAGTTTGGTATTATCTTTCTTTGTTACCACAGTTAAAACTCCTCTTCAGAGGTCATGGATATGGCTTTCTGCGGGCATTCGTGTGCACAGATGCCGCAGCCCTTGCAGTAATCCAGATCGGCCTCAAAGTAGCTGTCTCTGTTAAACATACATTGAAGGGGACAGTATAGAGAGCACAGGCCGCAATACGAGCATTTGTCCCTGTCCACCACCGGCCTCTTGGTTCTCCATGAGCCGCTTTCCAGGCACAGCAGCTGCACGTCGGCGTCCGACCAGCAGGCTTCGTATTTTGATATAAATTTCTTGACTACCATCGGATTATTTTCACCTCATTAAAGCCGCGCTGCGCGCTTTTAATGTTCTTTTCCAGCATGGCTCCCTCAAAATATTCTCCCAGGCAGCCCAGTATATATTTCAAATCTATCCAGCCGGTGGCGGCGGCAAATGCCCCCAGCAGGGAAGTGTTGGGCACATCACGACCGATTTCCTGCATGGCGATGCTCGCGGCATCAACCGTGCCCATGATGGCCAGATTGGGGTGGGGCTTATCCTTGATTTCCTTTTTTAGATTGGCAATAAGGAAGCCGCCGGGCTTGAGCCCGGAAAACAGGGTGGGCAGGGTGAACAGCCCCGGATCAATGAGAAGCAGGCAGTTGGGCTCATAGATCTGGCTCTTGATCATAATTGGTTTGTTATCAACACGGGTGAAGGCAACTACCGGAGCGCCGCGCCGCTCAAAACCGTACATGGGGAAATTGGCAACATACTGGCCCTGTGCTACAAATGCGGTAGCCAGCATGCGTGCAGCGGTGACAGCACCCTGTCCGCCGCGGCCGTGGACTCTGATCTCGTTCACTATAAACCTCTCCAGAAAAGGATTTTATTATACTCTTTTCTGAGTTGAACCTATTCAACCCCCTTTATCCCCCAATCTTGGGGGAAAGGCGAAATTGGGGAATACCCCCAAACCCTCGGCAGGAAAGTTCCTGCACCTATTTTAAACGGCCGTCGTTGGAAGATCGGAGATCGGTGTCAGTGGAGAATAGTAACCGTTTCTCAGCAGCAGCCAGCGCATGGTGAGATCGCCGATTAGTCCGCAAATAATGGCAATCCAGAGCGCAAACAGCGGCAAAGTGGTTACATTAAGCAATACTAGCAGTGAGGCGGCCACGGGAACAATGATCCCCACCAGTATAACCAGTATCCAGAAAACAGGCCATCTTTTACCCCCTACGATCTCCTTTACGGAAATTTTGCCTGCAGGCGAGCTGTAACGGGCGCTGATGAGGTAAGCCGAGATGATCAGGATAACAGACAGTAGAAGGATATAAGCGATGGTATGCGCCAGGCCTGATTCTCCGCCGGAGGTAGCTGCTATACCCGCGGCCAGCTCGGCGCCTCCCCAGAAACCCGCCGCCACGTACAGTATGGGCAAAAGCGCGGTATTCCACAACGGTATGCCGTTGACAAAATTCATGGCGAAGCCGCCGTAAATGACGGTAAGGAAAGCCAGGATACCGATGATAACAACTAACCAGACGGGATTGATATGGAAAAAGGCGAGTAAAACCATATATATGAGACCCAAACCGAGGAAGCCCATGACAAAGGACATGCCGCGCGAAATCCAGGAGGTGCTCGGGCGCAGGAAGGCGCGGTAAAAGTTAAGCGGCTTGCCCAGGTATACCAGGTGGCAGCCGCCACCCAGAAGACCGCAGATCAGCCAGCCGATAAACATCCCGGGCAGGCTCTGGAAAACCGAGGCAATGACGAACATGCCGGCGCCCAGCTCAATAAAGAAAAAGGCCAGCCAGAGCAGGATGCCCTTGCCCTGGATCCACTCTCTCTGAGGGGTGTATCTAACCATGAACTCGAAAGGTCGTGT
>CAZTHJ010000186.1:0-3076 GCA_964613565.1 uncultured Dehalococcoidales bacterium
CTTTCTCGGCTGTCAGGTGGTGCTGCATGTCGGCGGGAAGGAAATCCGCGGCGATAGGGAGCTCTCCTGGAAGGTAAAGGATCTGGGTCTGGAGGAGACCGGCAAAATACGCATCATCTGCCAGTACTGCGACGACCACCCCATCTTGAGGGAGAAGTGCCTGCACTGCAGGGGCACTGGCAAGGTAGAGGTAAAGCAGCCGGACGATTAGTCCGGCTCTTCAAATCTAGTTGTAGCGCCTGCTTCTGTTCATCACAGGCTGCCTGCGTGGTTTGCGCAGGGGTTTCTGTACTTCTTTGATCACCTGCTCGCTGTAATCGAAGTTCTCCAGCTTGATCCTCTGCAGCGGCATCCTGAGCAGCTTTTCCAGCGCCTGCACCATCTCCTTATCTTCACCGGTCACCAGAGTGAACGCATCGCCAGATTTGCCCACGCGGCCGGTGCGGCCGATGCGGTGGATATATGCATCCGTAGACTCGGGCATGTCATAGTTGATCACGTGTGAGATGTCCGAAATATCGATGCCGCGGGCGGCAATATCGGTAGCCACCAGCACATGATAGCGTCCCTCGCGGAAGCCATCCAGCGCTGCCTGGCGGCGGTTCTGTGACAGATTGCCATGCAGCGAGGTTGCCCTGTAGCCAGCCCTTGCCAGCTGCTGGGTTACGCGCTCGGCGGCGTGCTTGGTGCGCGTGAATACCAGCACGGACTCCATGCAGGTCTGACGCAGCAGCTCCTTGAGCAGCTTTGTCTTGAGGCTCCTGCTCACCGGGTACAGCGCATGCGAAACCGTCACTGCCGGCCGGGTCACCCCGATCTGCACCATGACCGGGTCATGCAGTACCTCCTGCACCAGCTTGCGTATGTCGGGCGGCATGGTGGCGGAGAAGAGCATTGTCTGCCGGGGATTGGTGAGGCAGCTCACGATGCGGCGGATATCGGGCAGGAAGCCCATATCGAACATCCTGTCGGCCTCGTCTATCACCAGCATTTCCACATGGGACAGGTCGATGCTGCCCCTCCACAGGTGGTCCAGCAGCCTGCCCGGGCAGGCAATCACGATCTCGCAGCCGCGCTGCAGCGCACGTATCTGCTGTTCCATATTGGTACCGCCGTAAACCGCATTGCTGCGCAGGTCGGTACCCTTTCCCAGGCTGATGAAGGCGTCGTTGATCTGCTCGCTGAGCTCGCGTGTGGGCGAGAGCACCAGCGCACGCACCTGGTTGCGTGCCCCCGGCAGCAGCCGCTGCAGGATGGGCAGCGCAAAGGCCGCTGTCTTGCCGGTGCCTGTCTGTGCCAGGCCGATGATATCCCTGCCCCGCATGATGGGGGGGATGGCCTGCACCTGTATGGGTGTTGCCTGGGTGTAACCCAGCGCATTTATGCCGGCCACGATGCCGGCATGGAAATTAAAGGTATCGAAATTCATTTGTTCTCCCTGGATAAAAATAAGTCACAGCTCACATATTTGAGCTGCGGCTGCATCTGTTCGTCTTGGGGCGGAAAGGATGCTAAAAGCCCTGCTGCACTTCTGGCAGCGTTCTGTTCTGTCATTTTAGATAATCGAATGACCTCCATTTATTCTTCTAGTCAGAGTAAGGGCCATTCAACACTTGAGGCTAATCTGAGGATTATGCGAAGCTTGCACGGACCACAACTATAAACTATTGTCTATATAATACAGCAGCGGGACGCAGAAGTAAAACGGGGAGACGGATGCAGGCGGTAAAGTCATGCAAAGCAGGGGATCAGGGATGAGTATCATGGATAAAACAGGAGATGATAAAAGCTGCGGCCATCAGAACTACCAGCATCAGGATGGGCGACACAAAGCTGCCGCTGCTGGAACGCAGGTTTTCCATGATCGCAATCAGCACGACCGCCGCCAGGTTGCCCAGGAGCTGTAGATATCCCACTGAAACGCCGGCAAATTTGGGACCGGTGATTTCGGCAGACATTGTCAGCATGATGGGCAGGGCAGAGATAAAAAAGAATCCGATGGCGATGGCATTGATCATATTCAAAGTGTAGCTCTTGGAGAATATCAGCAGGAAAACGCTGAGGCCTCCTATGAGTGTGGCCGCAATCAGGAATGGCTTACGCCTGCCTATCCTGTCGGATAGCATGGGCATCACAATGCAGCCGGCCATGGCACTTACTATCAGTACTGCAGAAACGGTACCCGCATTGCTCAGTGACATGCCCTGCAGCTCATTCAGGATTGTTTCCAGCCATGTCGCCAGACCGTTAAACACGCCGATGCCGATGAGGGCAATGAAGCCCAGAATGACCATATCCCTTACCTTGAGGATCTGCCTGATGCTGCTCCAGCCCGTGGCAGATTGGCCGTCCTCCACGATTCGGGGTGAGGTCGGCGGGCTGGATTTAACCAGGATCAGAAATGCCAGGGTGCCCAGCAGCCCCAGTACCCCGTAAATCTGCAGCATGCCGCTGAAACCTGCCGCCTGCACCAGTTGCGGTGTCAGCCCCAGCGCAACCAGCATGCCGATGAATAGTGCAAATGAGCCCAGTCCCACCGCCAGCCCCTCTTCTTTGGCACCAAACCAGGTGGTGGCCAGTTTTGTTACTCCGTTCAAAACAAAGGGCTGACCGATGGCAATGCCGATCTGTGAAATCAGCAGTATGGTAAATGACTCCGGGCCAAGCAGGCGCAGCATGGCAAAGACCCCTGTCAGGACTGCTCCCACTCCTGTACCGTATTTGAATCCTTTCCTGTCGATGAATATGCCGGCAGGCAGCGTCAGCAGCACCTGGATGGCGGGAAAGACAATGGTAAGCCACATGATATCGCTGGGGGGAATCCTGAGCAGGTCTTCAAGGTAGGTGCTGATGGAGGCAAAGTTCAGCCAGAATAGCTGCGTCAGCGCAGCCACGTACATGTAGGCTATGAGCACAACCCAGCGATACTTGTAAACTCTAGTTTGACCTTCTATTTAACACCATCCCGGGGGCGCTGAAATCTGCTTATTATAGCATGCTTGCACATTGTTTTTCGATACCTGGGCAATGGATATCAGATGTTCATGTGCCATCATTTCGTTAGGCAGGGAAAATG
>CAZTHJ010000187.1:0-1346 GCA_964613565.1 uncultured Dehalococcoidales bacterium
CCAGGTGGCCAGTGCGTTATGCACGAAACCTCCCAGCCATGCCTGCAGTTGCGGTGGCAGGCCGCTCAGTCCTGCGATCTGTTCCCCCAGGTAATTCCCCAGGATGACGAAGATAACCATCTGGATAACGCCGTAAAGTAGAAAAACTATGCCCAGGCTGCGGGTTATACCCTTCGCTTCGTGCAGGATAAGCACGATTCCCAGCACCAGCAGAAGCATAAATGCGATCAGCAGGACATAGCCCAGCCGGAAGCTGCTGGCATAGTCCCTGAGTTCCTGCAGCGCGCCCTCCGCCTCGGCCAGGTATGCCTTGATCCCGGCCGGCACATCGCTTCCGATAAGGGTCTCGTCGATTTCCAGCGAGGCAGGTATGCTCCTGGCGAATTCTTCAAAGAACTGGTTGAAACCCGCCTCTACCAGGGCCGGCGGCAGGCCGGATAGCTGTGGAATCGGCAGCTTCGTGATGTCCCTGCGCAGGATTTCCCTGAGGTTGTCAATCACCGGCAGGGTTGAAATATCTATATGGAAGCTGTCGGTCTCGCCCAGCAGGTAATCCGCGATAGGTTCCACGGCCTTCTTTAGCTGCTCCTTGATCCAGGGTTCCTGGTTTGCCAGGAGCTCATCCACAACCGGCTCGGTGTAGTCGTACAGGAACTCCATGCCCGCGGGTACCCACTGTGCCACCTGTGCCTGGACAATGGGTTTGGCCAGCGGAGCTATCTCCACCTCATCGATGAGCGCGGACAGGAAATCTGTACTCAGGAAGGTGTCTTTCAGCAGCATGGCTAAGCGCGGGTCCTCACGTTTGCCCAGCAGGTAATCGTAGATGGCTGTAAGTGACGAATTCAGCCCGGCCTTTAACTGTGGTTCCTGCCGTTTGACCGTTTCTGAGAGTGCGTTCCCGATTTCTTCGGGTAAGCTATCTCCCACCTGTTCGGCGATGAAATCATTTGCCATGTCCGCCAGTTCTATCTTCTGTACTTCAGACGTCACGAAGTGCGGGTTGAGCACGCTCTGCTTCAGCATGAAAGCCGCGCCGAAGGCGCACAGTGAGAACAGCAGCAGCAGGCTGAGTATGGAAACCCCGGCCCACTTTAGAAAGCCCTTTTTCGTTCCCCTTTCGGTACGGTGAGCCTCATTCTCTCCTGGGGACGGGGAGTGCTGGGTTTGACGGTCTTCCCATGCCAGTTCCAGGCCGCAGTTCTGGCAGGATCTTATGCCGAAGGGGACCGCCGCGTTGCAGCGGGGACAGGAGTACAGGGGTTGTGATGGCGGCGTATCTGTTTGCCATATGAGCTGCTGCCCGCAGCCGGGGCAGAATTTGCTGCCCGGGGGGGTGGGTCCGC
>CAZTHJ010000187.1:1365-1946 GCA_964613565.1 uncultured Dehalococcoidales bacterium
TGTATGTTTGATGCATCGTTTACTCCCGCTTTTTGTCTGTTATAACCCGGAAAGACCATTAACGTAATCTGCCTGTTATACACGTATTCCTGCCGGCCGCAGGCCCGTACACATCCGTTTCTACCCTCTCTAATTTCACGGTCCTGCTCCTTTCAGATCTGAGTTTAAGTAGCCGGCTTTGGTTTTGCGACTAGAGGGATTATAACACATGGTGAGAGTAAAAATATGGGTTCTCAGATTCGCTCTCCAAGTTAGGGCAACGATATGATAAATTAGCTGTTAGCTATAATGCGGCAGGCTCTGTCATCTGCCATTTTGTCAGCATTTTTTATTGCTTGTGTTATTGTAACCATTTCAGCAATAATAGCATTGTTTCTCAAAGAAGTGCCTCTACATAGATCTGACAAATAACCTTATAAGCAATGTGCGAATCCACATTCCTATCGACAGTTAAAGTTTAAAAAGTACTACGGAGATAAAGAGGCTAGCGCTGGATGCGCTGGACATCAGGGTTTGCGACATAGATGAAAACATAGAAATAAAGAGCGTAATCCCTCTTGATTTGAATTTATCTACCATTG
>CAZTHJ010000187.1:1956-2692 GCA_964613565.1 uncultured Dehalococcoidales bacterium
CGGGATGTGTGTTAACGGTGACGTACAGTTTTAGCCTGTAATAACCGACCGTCCTTGGTCACTAGGGATTAACGTTAATCCGTAATATCAAATACACCTATTATGTGCGAATGTAGACTAGTTTATAACCGTTTTAGCCAGGTCAGTTATTCCAGGTCCTCTGGCTCTTATCAAATATGAAAACACAGGATCGAGCAATACCTCCCTGATAAACACTCGTATTTTCTCATGCTCGGCGATGAACCCGGCAAGCGGCGGGCTACAGGCATAATAAGCATCCATAATATTTTGACTTGCTGTAGCAGGCAGGGCAGATCTACCTGGCTGCATTCTTAAACAATCTCCTCCTGCCTGTCGAATTGACAGATCCAGATAATAAGTGACAAAATGGACTCGTACTCTTTCGATAACGGATTATATTATTAGTAATGTAATCCAGCTATTTATATGGTGGAGGTAAGGACATGGATGCAGACAGCGGTTCGAATATTCACATTTTGAAAGCAATGATGAGGCTGCTGTTGTGCATCGCCGTGGTCGCAGTAACCCTGCTGGCAGTCGTGGATGTGGCGGCGGCCGCAGTGGGCATCAGTCCGCCGGAGATCAGGTTATTCGCCGCCGATCCGCTGGTGCTGCCGGACGGCGCCTCCGCAGTCTATACCTTTGAGGTCAGGAATGCCACCAGCATACAGTTGATTGAAGCGGGCCAGATCATTAAAGAGATCAATAATCCGCC
>CAZTHJ010000187.1:2702-3062 GCA_964613565.1 uncultured Dehalococcoidales bacterium
TAATGAATGATACGCCGCTTTATTTCGGCAAATATCAATAATCCGCCTTCTACTGCCTGTAGTGGTAAAGCTGTGGGCAGGACTACCCACCAGATACGGGGTGGCGGCATTAACAGCTTTAATTCCGTGCTGCTGGCTGTGAACACGGGGGGCAGTCAACAGAGGACATTGACTCTATCCTTTGCCACCAGGCTCCAACCCCTTTCAGTTGCCCGCTTTCCGCTGTCTGAGAAAGATACCTCCAAAACTGAAAAACCGGATTGGCTGGAACAGACCTCGTTATCATCTCCTCCCGGGCTCGCCGGGCAAATCGTCACCGCCTACCCGCCGCCGTTTGAGAAGTGCAGCAAGAGTTGCGAC
>CAZTHJ010000188.1:0-3035 GCA_964613565.1 uncultured Dehalococcoidales bacterium
TCCTCAGCATTAGATACGTTCCAACTGATAGTACTGGACTCTCCTGTATTTATCACCTGAGGTTCAGCGCTGAAGAAATGTATAAGGGGAAGGCCTGAGACTGTCGTGATAGTGGAGGCGGGCTGGATCACGATTACCTGTACAGTGGCGACAACAGTATTTGAGGCGTTGCCCGCAGTGAGTGTATATACAGTGGTTACCGCAGGAGAGACCGTTATTTCACCGCTGGGATCAACCCTGCCTATCCCGGGGTCTATATTTACAAATTCAGCTCCGGATACATCCCAGCTGAGTTTTGAGGTATTCCCCGTTGTGATGCTGGGCGGGTAAGCGATAAAAGCGGTGATTATGATGCTTGCACTTTGTGCAGGTGCTGGCTGTATAGTTTGAGGCAAGCTAGAGGGGGTGTAAGGTACGCTGGCAGAAGGGCTCATGGTTATCTTGATGCAGCCTGGGGCTGCAATAATAATTGTGCAAATCAGCAAGCCAAGTGTAATACAGGCCAGGGAATTTTTGGTCCTCTGCTTTAACATTTTTCCTCCCTCACTTAGCATCAATAATTATTATTATAATAAAACTATGCCTGTTAGAGAATGTTCGCACAGGAATATAAGTTTGCGTTTGCCCGGCAGCGAACCTTTTAGGTGACAGGGCAGGGATGTGGAGAAATTCGACATGCTGTTAAAATTCTGTATAATGAATAAAGGTATAAATAATTTGGGGTTTCATTATGGGTGATATTCTAGATGAAGCACAGGAAGTAGTGCAGTGCAAGACCTGTCCCTGGTATAAGGCGTGTGTTTTACCCATGCGCTTTACGGAGGAGGACATTAAAAAGCAGCTGTCTGCCGCTCAAGGTTCCATAATCCCGGGAGGTACCGGCATGGAAATGCAGCAGCTTATGGCAGGCATGGCTGCTGCTGCCCAGAATACCATACTTGAAGGCTGCCCGGTATTTATCAATAGGCTGAGAACCAGTCCCAGGCTGGCCGAGCGTATCAAGAAGTTGATGCAGGAATGGGCAGATGAACAGGAAGATAGAAGCCAGGGGCAATCTCCGGGTTAGCTGATCGAAATTACCAGGAGCTTCTGCTCTGCTCTTCTCCCTATACCTCTCTTAAAAGGGATTAAAGGTTACTTATAAACGCCGTATTCCCTGGTAAAGTCAGCCCAGATCCTGATACGATCCAGATCCCCGCTGTCAAGCTGCATCTGTGGCGCCATGATGAAGCCTCCGTCCCTGCCTACCTCGTCGATCAGCCTCTTGGTATAGTCCTTGATCTGCTGGGGCGTCCCTGATGTCAGCAGCGAAACAGGCACATCGCCCATAAGGCACATGTGGTCGCCCAGTACCTTTTTCGCCTTGAAAAGGTCGGTCCTGTCGAACCAGCCTAGCACCTTGCCTTTGGGCAGCTCCTTCAGATATTCCAGTCGATTGTCCCAGGTACCTTCCCAGAAGACAAAGGGCATGAAGCCGGCGTCGATAGTAGCCAGCAGCAGTTTTTTTAAACCAGGCCAGTAGAATTTCTCGAACTGCTTTACGGACATGAATTCATCCGAGCCACGGTGCAGGAAGAAGGCTGGCAATGGCGCTCCCATCATACGGCTACCTGCGATCGTAGATTCTATGCAATATGGAAGGAATTTTTCCTCGGCTGCTAAAAGCTTGTCCGGGTAGCGGAACATGTCCAGCGTGGAGCCCTTGAGTCCCCTGAGGAAATCAGAGATCAGGTCGAAAGGCGGCTGTCCGCCGAATCCAATCATGGTAGGGAATCCTTTGGCAGCCATCCTCATGCTGAACGTCATGTTGTTCATGAAGCTGGCCGCGCTGCTTTCCGCTGCCGCTACGATGGTCTTAAAGACACTGGTGACGGCCGGGTTCATGAAGGCTCCCAGCACGCCGAAATAGGACAGCATGGATTGGGCAGGCGGCATATATTTTAGAGCCTCGAGGTTGCCATGAATGCGCGGCAGGTAGGTGCGCCAGATAAAATCGCCTGTATCGTTGAGTAATTGGTCCCATTCATCAGCTTTCAGATATTCGCCTTCAACGAACTGATAAGGTGCGTCATCGGCCACGCCATGCCCCGGCCAGCTGAAGGACTTTGTACCCAGTATTTCATGGGTTTTCATATCAAATGAATACATGCCGATATAGAAGTCCGGCTGGAAATCGGTAAGCAGCTTTTCATAGATATCGATGAGCTTGTCCGGGTTAGAGAATCCCTCTTTGGTGGTGATGCCGCCGAACTTGGAGGCTGCCGCACCGAACTGAATGAAGATAGGCACCCTGTCGGTTTTTTTCAATGCCACGGCGTCTAGAACGCGTTTCCTGCGCTCTTCCATCATCTCCTGGGGTGATTTCTCCAATTTATTTGCCTCCTGTATTTATCAGATGGTTATAGACAATTACATATCAGGTCAATCCTGTCCTCTTTGCTCCAGGAATTAACCTATTCATTCTATTTCAGAAGCTTGTTGATATCAAAGCGCGGGTGATTCTTCATCTTGTAAACTGGGTTATCCCAGCCGATCTTGTCCAGGGGCACCAGCCGCCTGAACTTGCCCCTGGCCTCAGCCTCCAGCATATATTTGAGGAAGGGGTGATCGGGACTATTCATGCCCATTTTGAACATTGCTTCGTGGGTGACGTCCATGTTGGTAATCTCAATGGCTCCCTCTGGGCAGATTACCCAGCACAGGTCGTCTCCTTCACAATTCTTTTTGAAAACAGGCGGGTTCTGGGAAAAGTCGATACTGTGCATGGGGCAATGATCTATACACACGGTACATTCGGGATACTTACACTTCTGCATATCGATTACTTTCATGGTGCGGTTGCGTGCCATCTGTTCTTCCGGGATACCTATGGCACCTGTGGGGCAGAGCCTGTCGCAGAGGAAATCATTAAAACAGCTCTTCTTTATCACAGGCGGGCTCACTGAGAAATCGATGCTGTGTGCGGGGCAATTATCCACGCAGATGGTACATTGGGGATAGAGGCATTTTGCCATATCGATTTTGCGTTCCGGCCG
>CAZTHJ010000189.1:0-2982 GCA_964613565.1 uncultured Dehalococcoidales bacterium
CGAGGAGCAAAGTCTCCTTCGCCCATATAGCTGATGACCCGGGCTCTCAGCTGTAGCAAAGCCTGGTCACCTTTATTGTAAGCACCAGCCCTGCTTCTTGTTGTCTGTTGTCCGAGCCATGCCTGTTCCAGAGGACGGAAGTTATTAAAAGCATTGGTGTAGTCTATGGTATGGTACTGTTCATGAATTGCGCTCAGGTCGCTGCACCAGTATGTTCTGCGTGGCGATCGAGGTATCGAATCTCCCGAAGGGGTCAGGTCTGTGACAATGTCCCACCAGGTATCTTCGGTTACCTCTGGAGAATTCGCATTGATGATATCGGGCTTTCCCAGGCTTTGTACTGCCCAGTTATACCTGATATCAAGCGTGGCTGTGACTTCATAGTTGGTTCCCCAAAATCCACGGTGAGGTACAACCTGAATGTCTCCTCTGGTTGTGATTTCAGTATAACCATGGTAATTGCCGGGAATAGTTGCTCCCCCTGCGATTGTCTGCTGGGGTACGTTGATTACGGCAGGATCGATAGCATCTGAAAGACCACCGAGTTTTCTGGTCCAAGTCCCTGTTAGAGGTGTCTCATCTTCCTCCGGAGCATCTTTCGCACCGTTTATAAGGGCTGATATTTTCAAGGAAATGCCTGTTCTATCCCGGGATCTTTCTATTTGTATGGGATCATTTATGGTCTGTTGGGGTACCGATGGTGAATCTTGAAGATGCCCCAGTATACGTTGAACATTGGCATTACCGTATGACTGCTGCAGACCGATTACGTTATCGGCAAGCTGTTGAGCGGAACCAGCAGAGGCCAGCCAATCAGCAAGCTGAGTTATTGGCGTACTGGCCGACAAGTCGATGGCAGGAGAAATACCTTCATCTTCGTTTAGAACAGGTTCGGATGATTGCTGCGTATTTTTCCTGCACCGGCTTTTATAATCCTGTTCCCTTTCCTCGCTCAATCGTTCTTTCTGTGGCACCTTTACCTCGCTTTGGTCTTCAGTGTTATAGCTTGTAACAAATAGGAAATCTTATCCTGCAAGGATAATAGTAAATGAAACTCAATTTCCGGTAAATTTCCAGTAAAATTCCAGTAAATGGGTGGTTTTTCTAACAAATTGAATTGCCCGACAGAATGTTCGAATAGTGGTTAAAATACTGGAAGATTAACTGCCACTTTGAGCCTATGATTTTTATTACGGGTTAACAGGCATCCCGATGTTTGTTCAGGATTGCAGGCTATTCTGCTATTGCCCACAATGAAGACAGTAACCCCGGTGAACACAGATAACGCCACCGCATTTTAGGCAATGCCACCGCTCCTTCTCATTTTCAATAAAGGCAGTTAAGCCGATTTCTTTAATACTCTCGAGGTTTTCTATCATGCTCATTGTGTATTTCGTTCTGTATCGTTTATCCAATTGCTTTAATCGTTTACAGGGATATTTTTCGCATTCAAAACAGAATTTAGATTGGCTTAGCTTAATCATTTCACAGTTTCTAATAATGCATTTTATGCAGGAAGCCGATTTATTGGTATCTTCTCCATGGCAGCCGGGGCATTTCCTGTCTTTTCTAAGATGGGCAAGGCAAATACCGCAATTCATACCACATGGGGCTATAAGCCTAACTTCTGCCGGCATATCTCATGCTCCTTCCGGTGCAAATATTAGATGCAATATTAAATACATACGCATGAAATGGCAAACATCCCGTTCAACGTGCAAAGATAATCATTATCGAATTGAAATGGAAAATGGGCGAAGGAGGCACTATTGCTCCCTCGTTTTGTTTGTCACTAGCACTCTTTTAGTGCTGCGTCTGTTTCCTCAATGCTGAAGCCGCCGGCCAGGAGCGCGGATCTGGCTATGGTAATATCGTGTACGGCGACGCCTCCGCTGATACCAAGGCCACCATAGAGCTTACCTTTCTTGATAATGGGGAAACCTCCGGGAAGCGCTATCAGATTTTCGTGGAATGAAAGTACCGGTAGTCCACCCGCCTGGAAAATATTTTTCCAGTTGCTTGTCGGTAGTTTGCCGTAGGTAACAGTAAGTGCTTTGTTCATGGAAATCTGAATGCTCATTAATATGGCATTGTCCATACGACGGAATGCTATCAAATTGCCGCCGCAATCTGTGATGGCCATCGATACCGGAACCTTCTGCTTTCCGGCTTCTACCTCTGCCGCATTGAACATCTTCTCGGCCATTTTCAGTGTTAAACCACCCTGGTAGCAAAGCTGTCCTTCCTTCCATGAGGGCGGGAGCTGTTCCTTAGAGCGTGCCATGGTTACCTCCTATTACTTTGTTTGCTTAAAAACGTGGTCTGCTACTTGCCCTGTTTAGACATTACAATCTTGCCTGGCTTGAGCAGTATCGATAGCACGATGCCAATGCAGCAGGCAAGCGCGCAAATGAGGAAAGCCAGTTGATAGCTACCTGCCAGGTCAAACACATAGCCGGTCAGAACCGGGCCGATAGCGGCGCCAATGGAAAAGCCAAGGACAGCAGTCCCCAGTATGGAACCATGTGCTTTCAATCCGAATAGCTTTGCCACCATCGGTGACTCTGAAGAAGCAAAACCATCATGACCAAAGCCGAAGATGCCAGCAAACAGATACAGCATCCATTCCTGCTCTGCTGCCATGAGCCAGAGGAGAGGTGCTGCCATTAGAGCCAGTCCAATGACGAAAGCCCATCTATTTCCAATTTTATCGGCAGCGTAGCCTAATACAATCATACCAAGAATGCCCAGCCCTCCGATTAAAGCGAGGATATTAGCGGCACTGAATTCCGAAATTCCAAGGTCGATGGCATGTGGAGCCAGATGTACCATGATGGCATACAGGCTGAAACCAAAACAGAATAATGTTCCGGCAAACATCCAGAATTGCCTGGTGCGCATGGCTTCGTTGAAGGTGAGTCCTCCATCTGCTGCCTGTGGCGCAGGTCTGGTTCGGTTCTTCTCCATATAGGGCAATAACCC
>CAZTHJ010000190.1:0-2574 GCA_964613565.1 uncultured Dehalococcoidales bacterium
GGATAGATGGATATGACCAGTTACTATCAAAATAGTTGGCCAGTAAGGTATAATATCTTAGCTTTTCCAAAATTTCCAATTCGTTTTAGAGTTATAATCTCCACCAGCAATAAAAGGATTGAATTTCAATGCTGCTCCGCACTTCGGGCAATTGCCCAACAAGCCGGGATCCTCCCATGCTTCATCGGGTAATTCTAGGCAAGGGGATTGATTGGGCTTTAAATTGGCCTTCTTTGTTATGTTTTCTATCGTTGCCACTACAGAAGCCGGTGGTGCAAAACGGTGGCCACATAAGGGACAATCGGCTGATAAGGGCAGGTATTGCTGCAATTCAAAATCCCATATCTGTCGAATAGTGATAATGGCAAGGCCCGGGCACAATAATTCCTTTTTTAAGTTCAATATCACCACTTCTGAACCGCATCTTAAAACAATGCCTCCAGGGAAAAAGACAGTTGATTGGACTGAAGTTGTTGAAAGAAACCTGGTCAATTGTTCACCTTTATTCATATCCCACATGATGCAGGTTTTGTCAATGGAACCTGACAATGCCCTTTTTCCATCCGATGTGATTGAAACGGAATAGACACAGGAAGTGTGCCCTATAAGTATTTGGAGCGCTTTTCCTGTTGTCAGATCCCACAGGATACAGGTATTGTCATGGGAACCGGAGACTGCCCTTTTCCCATCTGGAGTGATAGAAACGGCCGTGATACCTGCAGTGTGCCCCCTTAGTATTTGTAGCGCTTTTCCTTTAGTAAGATCCCATAGGATACAGGTTTTATTGGAACCGGAGACTGCCCTTTTCCCATCTGGAGTGATGGAAACGGCCTCGAAAGAGTCAGTGAGCCCCCTTAGAATTTGAATTGCCTTTCCTGTTGTCAGATCCCATTGGATGAAGGCATTGTCCCAGGAACCAGAAATTGCTCTTTTACCGTCAGGAGTGATGGCAGCAGCATAGACAACGTTAGTATGCCCCTTCAGGGGATAGGTCGCCTGGAGGAGAGGATTCCATTGTGGGCGTGTTGTTTTACTATAAAGGAGTAAAGATTTGTAAATATCCGGGGTCCCTTTTTCTGCTGTAATTCCCACTGGTCCATTATCTGCATAATTCCAGGCCTGTTGGGTGGCAAAATGAGGGAATTCATGTGCGTAGTTCTGTAGATTGCCTGCCTCCTGCCCAGGAGACCCGATTAGGATCATTGGGGCTGGCTTCTGAGCCAGGCCCCTCATCAGATGCAAGGCTGGGTCAGTGTCCCCAGCACGCAGCGGTCTGACCCTGGGCAACCAGCCACTCCGCCACCTCCCACTCAACTCACACCCCCGACGTGTCTGGGGAAAGGAGGTTGCCATGCGCACCATCGGTATCGAACTCGCTGTGGCCAACGCCCACAAGGCCATCGTCATCGATGACCAGGGCCACTACGTCACGCGGCTACTCACCGTCTCGGCGCGGGCCGGCGATCTGGACAACCTGCTGGCTCGTGCCCGTCAGGGAGCCGCATCGCCGGAACTGCAGGCCGTCATGGAACCGACAGGGATGGCCTGGTTCCCGATCGCCACCTATCTGCTGCGCAAGGAGGTACCAGTCTACCTGGTCAGTGGTCAACAAGTCAAGGACTTTCGCCGCTTCTTGAAGAAGCATGCCAAGTCCGATCGCGTGGATGCCCGCATCTTAGCCAAGCTGCCCCAGGTCAATCCGGACGGCATCCATCGCCTGCGCATCCCTACTGCTGCCACCCTGGCCTGCCAACGCGGCTGTCGCGAGATGAGTCGCCTGTCCAAGCAGATCACTGCTATCAGCAACCGCCTGGGGGCGATTGACGGCTTCGCCTGGCCGGGGTTGCGTGACCTGGTCTTCCTCGACCACCTCAGCCTAGCGGCGCGCTGGTTCCGCGAACACTGGTACGCACCGCAGCAGGTGCTGGCGGCCGGGGCCGAGACCATCCGCCGGCAGTGGCTGGACAGCAAGGCCGATCCCGCTGACAGCGGCGACTGGGCGATGCCGCTGGTCGAGCTGGCGCACCAGCTTGTGCTGCTCTACGGCACGGATGCGCTGGCCGTCGACTACGCCGGCCTGCAAGCCGAAATCTGCCGCCAACAGGCCAGCCTCGCTGCCCTGGAAGACCAGCACCACACCGTCCGTCTGAAAACGGTGCATCCCCTGTATCGGCAGATTCATCCCAGCCGGAATCTGGAGACGATCCGGGGAGTCGGCCAAGACAGCGCCGCTGTCTATGCCAGCCTGATCGGTGATCCCCAGCGCTTCGCCACGACGGAACTCTTCCGTGGCTGGACGGGCATGGTGCCGAACAGCAAGCAGAGTGGCGGCAGTGAGAGCAAAGGACTGCACATCACCAAGGCCGGGCCTAACCTGATCAAGAAGTACGCCTACCTGGATGCTGATGTGGCGCGCCAGTGGGATCCCCAGATTGCCGCTATCTACTACGACCAAATGGTGCAGAAAGGCAAGCACCATGTGCAGGCCGTGTGTACCTGCGCCACGCATCTGTTGGACCGGGTGTTTGCCGTCCTGCGCGACGACCGGCCCTACGAGTGCCGGGACGTGGACGG
>CAZTHJ010000190.1:2687-2980 GCA_964613565.1 uncultured Dehalococcoidales bacterium
GGCGGGCGGAGAGGGCGCAGGTGAGGGGAAGCTCGCCGCAGTAGGTCAGAGGCAAGCGCTGGGCTTCCTCATATGGGGCAGCTTCCCCTCGGCCCCCATTGTACAGAGCGCAGCGCTGTACGTCAAGCATCTCGTCGCCGAGGCAGGGAGGGGTGCGCCCACCGTGCACTGGGGCATCTGCAAGACCGCTCTACAATTCTTAAGGTTCAAACACTTGACACAACTTAGAACATCTCTGCGGTACATTGAACTCGGTCTAGCGCGCGTAGAGGCTGGCAATCTGCTGCGCGAAA
>CAZTHJ010000191.1:0-1311 GCA_964613565.1 uncultured Dehalococcoidales bacterium
CTATTGTGGATTGATACCCATACTATATGGCGGATTTATTGCCGAAGCCGGTTCCGAGTGGAAGCTGATCACCACACGCCCGGGAACCCATCCTGTTGAAAACCTTGCTGAATCACTGGCCGAAGCAGACGAAAGACTCATTGAGGAAGAACGCCCTGTTGCGAGGAATATCACCCTGGCAATCCTCCAGAGAAGCTCCCTGGGATTAACTGAAGCCATCTCCAGGCTGGGTATTGGCAAGGATACCAATATCCTGCTGATGGTTGACCAGTTCGAGGAATTATTCAGGTTCAAACGCAGCCGGAGGGACGAGAGCTCATTCAATGAGTCTGAAGCCTATGTTAAACTCCTGGTTGAAGCAATCAATCAAACAAAGCTTCCTATCTATATGGTGCTTACCATGCGGTCAGATTTTATTGGAGAATGCTCTCAATTCCAGGATCTTACAAGGTTGATAAACAGGAGCAATTATCTGATCCCCCAAATGACCAGGGATGATTTCAGGGATGCCGTTACCGGGCCGGTAGCCGTCGGACAGGCAACGATAGACCCTAACCTTGTGCAGCAGCTTTTAAATGATGTGGGTGATAATCCCGACCAGCTGCCCATTCTGCAACATGCCATGATGAGGACATGGGATTACTGGTTACAACAGAAAGATACGGACAGGCAGATAGCGCTGTCAGATTATAATGCTGTTGGCCGCATGGAAAAAGCTCTTTCGGAACATGCCAATGAAGCCTATGAAGAGCTTTCTGACAGAGAGAAGGATATCTGTGAAAACATGTTTAAAACCCTTACCGATAAGGGAGGTGATAACATTGGCATCAGGAGACCTACCAGGGTGGAAGTGATTGCTGACATCGCCAGGGCAGAAGTAGATGAGATAATTAAAGTCGTAGACGTGTTCCGTGCCCCGGGCCGTTCATTTCTTGCGCCTGCACATCATATAGAACTGACGGCCGAATCAGTTATCGATATTTCCCATGAAAGTCTCATGAGGATATGGGACAGGCTGAAAATATGGGTGGATGAGGAAGCAACGGCAGTACAGATGTACAAGAGGCTGTCGGAAGCAGCCGAGCTGTTCCAGAGGGGGAAAACCGGACTATGGCGGCCCCCTGACCTGCAGCTTGCCCTGAACTGGAAGAAAAAACAGCAACCTACCCTTACCTGGGCCGAACAATACAATCCTGCTTTTGAGCGTACCATGGTTTTTCTCGATACCAGTGAAAAAGAGTTTATTGCCGAAGAAGAGAATAAGATAAGGCTGCAAAAAAGACAATTACGACGCAGCAGGGTTTTCGCATC
>CAZTHJ010000191.1:1321-2106 GCA_964613565.1 uncultured Dehalococcoidales bacterium
GAGCGCCGAAGAACCGCTGCTGGGCGAGACCATCGGCAATCATCTCGATCGGGTTGATGCTATGGTCATTTGTGCTGAGGGGCCAGGCCATTGCTGCCACTGAAGAAGCAAATAAGCAGAAATCACTGGCTGACAACAGTGCAAACAATGCCATTGAGCAGCAAAAGCTGGCTGAAGCATCAGCTAGAGAGGCACAGAGACAGCAAGAACTGGCCGACAGCTCTGCCGAAGTGGCAAAAACTCAGTCGGAGCGGGCAGTAGCTTCAGCTACGGAAGCTACCAAACAGCAAAAAAAGGCTGAAGCATCGGCTATAGAGGCGCAGAGACAGCAGGCCCTGGCCGACAGCTCTGCAGTATTAGCCAGCAAACAGCAAAAACTTGCTGAAGAAGCCAGCGCGGAAGCAAAGCGGCGCCAGATACTATCAACAGCCCAGTCAATGGCCGTCAAATCCCTGCAGGTGGATAATGATACCAACCTCAAAGCCCTGCTGGCATTTCAGGCATACCTTTTTAACCTTGATAATGGTGGCATCGATCATCATGCAGATATCTATGCTGCATTGCACAGCGCCATGCTGGTGCAAAAAGGAAAAAACTCCAATGTATTTACCGGCCATATTGATGCCGTCAGATCACTGGTCTTCCTGCCGGGTACTAACACATTCTTCAGCGCGGGCAGTGACGGGCAGGTACGGAAATGGGATATCAGCGACCCGGAGAAAAAATCCACCATTATTATAGATAATGAACTGGTGAACAGAATAATTGATGTCAGTAATGATGGC
>CAZTHJ010000191.1:2174-2506 GCA_964613565.1 uncultured Dehalococcoidales bacterium
GTTACATTCAGCGGGCACACCAACCGCATCAGGGCACTCGATTTTATGCCCGATAACCAGCACTTTCTGTCAGCTGGCGCTGATAACCAGATACTTAGTTGGGACTTAAAAACCGGGAGCAGTCAGGTTTTTTCTACAACTGATGCATTGTTGCAGGTAATGGTGATCTCTGATGATGGCAAATGGGTGGCCGGAGGAACAGAAAGTGGCCAGATACTCCTCTGGGAAAGCGCAAGGCCCACAAACAAAATTGTACTGTACCAGGAAAATGGTAATGAGGTACTGTCCTTAAGCTTTAATCCGTCCGGTACCCTGCTGGCCAGTGGAGACAG
>CAZTHJ010000191.1:2542-2975 GCA_964613565.1 uncultured Dehalococcoidales bacterium
CCATTCGGCAAGAATAACCGGACTGAGCTTCAGCCGCGACGGCAAGCTCCTTGCATCTACCAGCTATGATGCCTCTGCCAGGCTCTGGGACGCCGGAAACTGGAACAACCAGCCTGTCGTGCTGGAGGATAACAGCGGGTATCTCTTTTCGGTGACATTCAGCCCTGACAGTAAGTATGTACTGACAGGCAGTGCGGATGAAAGCAGGCTGGTGATGAACCCTACTACAACTAAAGTTATGGCCGCAGATTTATGTGACAAAATTGAAAGAAATTTCACACAGGAAGAGTGGAATACATATGTAGGTGAAGGTATTACCTACGTGGAAACCTGTGGGAGAAAATCAGCCATAGGAGTTAAGAACTGATCACCATACTATTCATGACTATATGATCTCAAAAAAAATTCATCCCGTCCACAGGTTTTTCCTGTC
>CAZTHJ010000192.1:0-2961 GCA_964613565.1 uncultured Dehalococcoidales bacterium
TTCTCCAGACAGATCCCGAACCAGGCAGGCCGCCTACGCCAGAGGCCAGCAGCAATGAACCGGAGACAGGCCTCGTCTGCAAAACTGCAAGCGATGCGAAAAAGCTGGAAACGTATTTCAGCAATTACTCTTCACTGGAGGATATCCTCGGCTTTCAGCAGAAAGGTTCAGGGACAAGCGCCGGCAGAAAACACATAGGTCCTCAGCTTGTGATTGACGTGATGGGCAATGCCATCGAAACAGGACTGGACAAGCTTGGCGACGGGCTGATCTATCCCTTTGCTAAAATAGCCGACCTGTGCGCCAGGCTGGCGCACAGGCACAATGGCAGGTAAAACCCCTTAGACAGCATGGGTGACCGCGAATTTTATCAGGAGGGAGAAAGCTTCAGCCTTGTCCACGGACGGGTTTGAAAACCCGCCGTTAACGCACTGTTTCGTAGGGAGAAATTTTAGGTTTGCCCTTGGACAGGCCTGAATGTCTGTCACTTATATGCTATTTCCAGCCGCGCTTTGACAGGCGCACGATCCTCCAGATAATTGCTGCCAGCAGCACCACCGCCACCAGAGCAATAATAGCGATATAGAGGAGCTCAAACCCCCGAATGTTTATTAACTGTGCCGCGGACCAGCCGCTCTCATTGAGAGCACCGTCCACAGCTTTCACATGCCAGAAATACTCTCCCCTATCCAGCGCCTCCTCCTGGCTGAGTGTATATTCGTTGGTGGCCAGCCCTTCCTTGCGCATTACAACCCCGGCAAAATCGGGGCTGCGGCTCAGTTCCAGCACATAGTTGACGCCGCTGGGGTCATCCACCTGTGTCCAGACAAACGTAACCACAGTGGGCCCGATACGCCCCAGTTTCTCTCCTGGCGCGGGTGAGATAGGGGCGGGGGCGGGAGGAGCAATTGACTCTATTTCAAAAGTGGTCGAGGCTACTGCTGCAGTGCCATCGGCAGCGGTGATGAGGTGATTGCCGCCCCGGGCGGCGGGTACCGTGATTGTCAAGGAAAAGCTGCCTTTGCTGTCCGTGGTGGCTGGCTCGCCTGCCTGATTGCCGTCAAAGCTGATGGTAACTCTCTGATTGCCGCCGAAACCCATTCCCGTGATGGAAACCTCCTGCCCCGCAGCTCCGGAGATTGGATTAATCATAATGCCGGGTGATATCATGAGGCTGGCAGTGGTCACGTCTTCAGCCCTGGTCCTGCTGCCGGAGGCACTTATCATATGCATGCCCTGGGCTGTCAGCGGGACATCGACCTTTACTGCCCATGAGCCTTTGGCATCTGCAACGATGCCGCTGGAAAGCATGTTGCCGTCAAAGGTAACCTGGATACCGGACTCGTTAGACTCAAAGCCAACGCCATTGACCCAGAAACTGTCTCCCGCATTCACAGCCGTGCCCAGCACGCCGCTGGCCAGCTCCAGCTTGATTGCCGGTGAGATGGTAAAGAGCACACCTGCCACATCACCGATAGCGGACTTGGCGCCGTAGGCGCTGATAGTGTGTACACCCTGGGTGGATGCAGGCACAAAGAAGCTGGAACGCCAGAATCCCTGGCTGCTGGCGCTGATGCCCGTTTTAACCGCCAGGTCGTCATAGATGATCTCAATATTGGTCTCGCCTGAGCCAAATCCGTGGCCTTCCACCGCAACCATGGTGCCGACCTCTCCGGATTTGGGGTTGATATCGATCTTGGGCTTAACCTTGAAAATCACATCATTTACATCGCTGGCGGGAGTTATGCCGGCTGCATCAATATTATGCTCACCTGAAGCTGTCTGGGGCACTTTGAAAGTGCCCTGCCAGTAGCCCCTGGCATCAGCGTTTATCCCTGTGAGCGCAGAGTCCTGGTCAAATGTGATTTGTATACCGGATTCATTGGCGGAAAAGCCCCTGCCCGTTACGGTGACGCTTGTATCCACCGTGCCCTGGGCAATATCAAGGCTGATGGAAGGGAGGACGGTGAAATTGACTTCATATGTCTTGGAGTCTATTCTGAGCGTAATTTTATGCACGCCGCGGGCGGCATCAGGCACAGTAAATTTGACCGGCTGGCAGCCTGCAGCATTGCCCTGCTTGATCAGCTCAAGGCTCTCCCCCCACAGTATGGAATAATCTCCTGAGCCATAGGCACAGATATTGCTGATTGTTATCTCCGTACCTACCGGGCCTGTATTGGTGCTGACGGAGAAGGAGTCCGCCGCCACGGGGGCGGGGAGGAGACAGATTAAAAGAAAAAACAGAATTAAAGCTGTGGAAATAGCTTTGAAGCGCATGCTGGCCTCCATATTCATTTAATTGCTATCATAGCACAAAATGTTAAATTTAGCAGGGGGCAGCCTTAAGCTTGCATTGATCAGTCTGTCTTGTCAATTTCAGGTCAGCTGGCTGGTGCAGTTCGGGCAGCGGATAGCCTTGATGGGGATTGTCGATAAGCAATACTGACATTCCTTGGTGGTCGGGGCTGCTTCCGCTTCGGACTTCCTAGACTTGCGCTGCATGCTATTGACCAGCTTGATGATAAAAAAGATGGCTATTGCCACGATGAGAAAATCGATGACGGTATTAATAAACACGCCGTATTTGATCAGTGGGGCGCCTGTCGCTTCAGCCGCCGCCAGGCTGTCAAATTTGCCGCCGGACAGGTTGACAAACAAATTGCTGAAGTCCAGGTTGCCCAGCAGGAAGCCGATGGGCGGCATGATGATATCGTTGACCAGCGAGGTAATGATTTTGCCAAACGCCAGGCCGATGACGATGCCTATGGCCATGTCCATTACATTTCCACGCATGATGAATTCTTTCAGCTCTTTGAGTAGATTCTTCATGGTTGACCTCCAGGGTAAATATTTTAAAATATTATACAGCAAGTGCACCGCAATTGGAGGAGTATATTGATATACAGGCAGGAAAACATTGCGGCCGAGGATTAGGTTGATGCAACGCAGCCCGCACAG
>CAZTHJ010000193.1:0-2959 GCA_964613565.1 uncultured Dehalococcoidales bacterium
GGCGCAAACAGCTATGAAGAATTCTGCAAAGCGCAGCCAGATACTGCAAAGAGCGGTATTCGACCTGATCTCTATCCCTCCGCTGGTTTTCCGCGGTATCCGGCGTAAGCTGATCGAAAAAGCGGTGAGCGATTTCGAGATGAATATCACCCCGCATAACTTCGAGGTTATGCGCCTGCTTGGCGAGGAGGGCAGCCTCCATATCGCTGAGATAGGATCAAGACTGCAGATTGCCAGGGCGCAGATGACACAGCTCATCGACAGGCTGGTTGAACTTGGCATAGTACAGCGCACACCGGATAAAATTGACAGGCGTTTGATCAATGTAACCCTGACCCGCCACGGCAGAAGCATACTCAAGGAGCATATGCTCAGCTTTGAGCTTGCCACCAGGGAGGCACTATCAGGGCTTTCTGACGATGAGCTGGCCAATGTGTCGCTGTATCTGAGAAAGCTGAACGACATACTGGTGAAACTATAGCCATTCAAAATGCTGAGTTAGCCCCAGCAGTTTATACCCGCCCTTGATTGGAGAAGTAATATGCAGAAAATGAATAACAGCGTACTTGACGATAGCAGGGTAGGGCAGCTCATGCTGAAACTGGCTCTTCCTGCCTTTTTTGGCATAATGGTAATGACACTCTATAATGTCGTCGATACTATCTTCATCGGCCACTATGTAGGCCCGCTGGGTATTGCCGGCCTTTCCATCGTTTTCCCGCTGCAGATGCTATCCTTCGGCATCGGTCAGATGACAGGCATGGGAGGGGCATCCTCCATATCAAGGCTGATCGGCGCCGGAAACCGGGACAGAGCCGAGCATGTGCTGGGCAACGCCATCTTCTCCGTAGTCCTGCTTACTGTCATCATCACTATTGCCGGCTTTATCAATACCGATTTCTGGCTGGGCATCATGGGCGCCTCCCCAACCATACTGCCCTATGCACGCGATTATTTCACTATTATCCTCATCGGCATTATCATCCATACTTTCGGCTTTACGTTAAACATGATGATCGTGTCGGAGGGCAATGCACGTGTTGGCATGATGGGCATGATCATCGGCGCCGTGGCCAATATCATCCTGGATGCCATCTTTATTATCCCTTTGGATATGGGCATCAAGGGGGCTGCCCTGGCTACCGTGCTGGCGCAGGTTATTTCCACGGCTTACCTGCTGAGGTATTACCTGAGCGGCAGGAGCTATCTCAAAATATTCGTCAGGAACCTCTACCCTGACCCGGGCATCCTAAAGGCCATTTTCTCTATCGGCATTGCCGCCTTTGCCACTTCGCTGACGGGCAGCCTTTCGGCGGTGCTGGTCAACAGGGCTTTGCTGGCCTATGGCGGCGATGCCGCCATTTCAGCCTTCGGTGTGATCAACCGCATCATGATGTTTGCCATCATGCCCGGCATTGTGATCGGGCAGGGCCTGCAGCCCGTATTGGGGTACAACTATGGTGCCAGGCGCTTTGACAGGGCGCTGCGGGCTATAAAGCTGGGCCTGATGTGGGCAACGGCCTGGTCCGTCATCGTGTTTATCGTTCTCTACTTTTTCCCGCAGATTTTCATCCTCATCTTCACCGGCGACGCCGAGCTCATCAGCAATTCCACGCACTTTGCCAGATATGTTTTCCTGGCACTGTATGTCGTCGGGGCATCCATCTGCGGCTCGATCGTATTCCAGGCCATTGGCAAGCCAGTGCAGTCGTTTATTACCTCCATCTCACGCTCATTCCTCTTTCTCATACCGCTGGTACTGACATTGCCCCGCTTTTGGGGAGTGGAGGGCATACTGCTGGCATTCCCGCTGGCCGACGGGCTGGCATTTATTCTCACCATGTCATTGATCATACCGCTCTTGCAGTGGTTTCGCAGTGAAAAGAAAAGAACAGAAATACGCTCTGCCGAGCAACTGCCCGGCGATGCTACCTGTGACTAAGAGAGGCGGTTTAAAGCCGCCCCTCTTAGATGTGTGACAAGGTAAAACGTGATGCCTGTCAGCTATTTAGCTTTTTTGGGAGGAGTCAGCGGGGTAAGGTAAGACCTATATTTGGCCAACCTGGCTTCAACTTCCGGCACGCGTGGTGCCAGCTCCTTCATTATGGTGGCGATCTCAAGCTGGTGCTCCAGCTTGCCGGCCAGCGTCAGGCGTGACCTGGCGCGCTCCTCCCTGGAGAATTCAACAGTAATTTTATCGCCGTCAACCTTGAGCGTGCCGCTGATACCGCAGACGGGGCATTCCACCGGGTTTTTGCCTTTGACAGTCAGCATATTGCAATGGCAGACAGGACAGATACCCACTTCATCTCCCATCCACTTTACCTTTTCGATAGGCTGTTTCATGGCTTCTGCTACATGTTTGCCCAGCAGCCTGGCACGCTGTACTACCCTGTCATGCACTACCACCAGGCCCGGAGGGAAAGGCTGCGCCTTGTAAACCTCCAGGTGATCTACAATTTCTATCTGCGGCGGGAATGTGAAAGTATACAGCAGGGGCAGGGCAAAGGATGTCCAGTTGGGCGTGGAGGCGCCGCCATTGGTTATCAGTCCGCCGACTCTCATTTTGAGCACGCGTTCGTCTATAACAACTTTCCTGCCGGTGGCGACATTGACACCGCCCCTTTTGATAGCTTCCCTGGCGCCGGACGCATCCACGTACGGGCCCATCATCCTGTCCTCAAACATTTTCAGGACACCGGGGCGGTCAAGAGCATAAACGGGAGTGCCCAGGATTATGCCATCGCAATCCATGACGCAGTTATAGAGAAACGCCGCATCATCCTTGATGACACAGCCTTCCGCCCCCTCCATCATCTTCTTGCAGGCCTTGCAGAAAAGGCAGCCGCGGATATCCATGTCCAGCAAGCGTACAAATTGTACTTCCACGCCGCCGGCCTCTTCGGCTCCCATGAGTGCTTCCTTAACCAGCACCTCGGTATTGCCATTTTTTCTGCCG
>CAZTHJ010000194.1:0-2957 GCA_964613565.1 uncultured Dehalococcoidales bacterium
ATGTCCATGATTGTACATGGACTGTCGGATTTCTACGGAAACATTGCGTTGAGAAGCGCTGCAAGAATCATATACCGGGTGGCATAACTCAGGTTAAGCGTAAATCAGTACCAGGATAAAATTTATTAGAAATGGTATAAAAGCAATTGCACCCAGGATAATACCGCTAAGGCCAAGTTTTTTCTGATGTCTCCTGGCAAGGGCTCCCAGAATCAGTCCTGTAAAGGCGAGAAAGGGGCTCAGATACAGAAATGCAATCATCAATCCCGTTAATGACTCAGCAAAAATAAAGCTTATCCAAATTATCAGTACTGCAATAGCAGATGCACAAACGGAGGCAATGCCAACTTTCAAACCTTTTCTACTGCTGTCTTTACTAACTGTCTCCATTTCAGCCGTTATCTACAACCGATTCTCTACCTGCTTTATTTATAATTCTTAATAGCGAGGGGCCGAAGGCAAGAGAGAGTACCATACCTGCAAATCCTCCCAGGAAGGCCGCTAAGACTGCAGCCATGAAAGGATTTACAATGCAGTCCATAAATAAATTGCTCACAAAACCCCACTTTGAAACACTGATGATTGATCCGTACAGCGCCAGTATAAATGCTATGATAGCTCCGGCTATTGCGCCGCATAATATGCCGATTCCAATGCCAGCCTGCCACTGCCTGGCACGCATGAACTTGAGAAACCACAGCGAGATAAAAAAGCAGGTGAGGAATCCTGCTGCAATAGCGACAGGCCACAGATAGCGTGTAACTGTCTCATAGGTTGAACCGTAAAGCAACCAGAACCAGCCCTGTGAGACGGGAACAGTAGCAAGCCCGGCGCCCAGGAGACCGGTAGCAAATGCAGCTATTAAAGCCCTAATATTGAACCACATTGGCAATCGCCCACATTCCGCCACTCTTTCTAGCAGCTACATAAAAGACACTGGAATCCGTTATTAATATCAGGCTCCCAATACCCTGACAGCATTACTGTCTTCCCCTCTCAATCCAGCATAACCTGATGAATAGATATTCTTTTAAATTTACTATACTTAGGCAAAGCCAGTTTGTCAATGCGGGTGAAAGTGCAATTTTCAGCAGATGCGCGGTAGCAGTTCGCCGCTGAGCATATCCACGATGCGCGAGGCGCCCAGTCGGGTTTTCAGCAGCACCTTGCCGCTGTGATCGGATGTAATTTCGCCGATGATGGCGGCTTCAGCTCCGTATTTATGCTGCCGCATGGCTGCCAGCAGCTTATCAGCATCAGGCGCTGCTGCGATCACCGCCAGCTTGCCCTCATTGGCGACATACAGGGGGTCGAAGCCCAGCAGCTCGCAGGCGCCGCGCACACCGTCATGGACGGGAATTTTATCCTCGTAAAGGCGTATGCCCACGCCGGACTGAGATGCTATTTCATTGAGGGTGCTGGCCAGGCCTCCGCGGGTGGGATCGCGCATGGCATGGATATGAGGCGAAATACCCAGAAGTTGCTTTACCAGTCCGTTTAGAGGAGCACAGTCGCTAACTATCGCTACGGAGAACCGCAGTCCTTCGCGCTGTGAGAGCACCGCGATGCCGTGATCGCCGATGGCCCCGCTCAGTATGACTGTATCCCCCGGCCGGGCATTGCTGCCCGAGACGTCTACATCCTGGGGAACGATGCCGATGCCTGCGGTATTGATGAATATCTTATCGGCGCTGCCCCTGTTCACCACCTTGGTATCCCCGGTGACCACGTGCACACCTGCTTCTTCCGCCGCCAGCCTGATGGACTCCACGATTCTGTCGAGGTCCTCCAGCGGCAGACCCTCCTCGATGATCAGTGCCAGGCTTAGGTACAGCGGCGCGGCCCCACTGGTGGCCAGGTCGTTGACCGTGCCGCAGACGGCCAGTTTGCCGATATCGCCACCGGGGAAGAAAATGGGGCTGACGACGTAGCTGTCGGTAGTGAAGGCTATTTTGCCGCTGATTTCAAAAACTGAGGAGTCATCCAGCCTGGCCAGCAGTTTATTGTGCAGGGGGCCGAGCAGTTTGTTTTTTACAAGTTCATGGCTCAGCCGCCCGCCGCTGCCGTGTGCCAGGATAATATTCTCAGGCATTCATATCTCCATACAGGAAATGGGCTGAGCATGAGCCTTCGGCTGAAACCATGCACGGGCCCACCGGGTTTTCCGGCGTGCAGACCCTGCGGAAGAGTGGGCATTCGGCAGGCGTTTTGATGCCACGCAGGATCTCACCGCAGCTGCAGCCTTTATTCTCCCTGGCGGGTTCGAGCTGTATGGGGAAGGCTATAGCGGCATCAAAGCTGCTGTAGTCATCCTGGAATTTTAGCCCGCTGTTAGGCAGTATGCCCAGCCCGCGCCAGTCGGCATCTACCGCCTTGAAGACGCGCCGCATCAGTTCCAGGGCTACCGTATTGCCCTCTGCCTTAACGCCGCGGCGGTAAGCGATCTTAATTTGGGGCTGACGCTTTTCCGCCTGTTCCACCAGCATGGCCACGGCCTGCAGTATATCCAGCGCTTCAAAGCCGGACACCACAAAGCCGATGCCGTGCTGCTGTGGTATGAAGTCGAAGGGATGTGTGCCCAGTATGGCGCAAACATGCCCCGGCCCGATAATGCCCTGCAGTTGTACTTCGCCCAGCTCCAGAATGGCGCGCACGGCCGGCGGGCATAGTTTCAGCAGCGGCAGTACATAAAAGTTATGTACATTCTTGAGCTTGGCCTCCATCACGGTAGCCGCAATGGTGGGGGTGGTGGTCTCAAAGCCGATGCCGAGGAAGATAACGGATTTCTGCGGGTTTTGCTCCGCTATGCGCAGCGCATCCTGTGGGGAATAGACGATGCGTATATCTGAGCCGCGGGCGCGGGCAGACTGCAGGCTGGCTGTGCTACCGGGCACCTTGAGCATGTCGCCGAATGTGGTGATGATAACGTCCGGAAGCAGGGACAGCGCAATGGAGCG
>CAZTHJ010000195.1:0-2925 GCA_964613565.1 uncultured Dehalococcoidales bacterium
GATACTGCGAGCTGCGCGCCAGGTGAAGGATCTGGGCATAGCCAGTCCTATCCTCATAGGTAAACCCGAGGAGATATCAGCACTGGCAGGAAAGGCCGGGGTATCTCTGGACGGCATTGCCGTGGTTGACCATACAGATATGTCGAAAGTGGAAAAGTACGTTGAGGAGTATGCAAAGATCAATACGGATTTCCCCGCTTCAGCCGTAAAGCGCATGCTGAGGGACCCCATGAACTTCGCCGCCATGATGGTAAAGCTTAACGAGGCGGATGGTATGGTGGCGGGCCTGAGCCACACCACCGGCGAGGTCATCATGGCCAGCCAGATGATAATCGGCCTGCAGGAGGGCAATTCCACCGTCTCCAGCGTTGGGATCGCCTCCATTCCCGGGTATAAGGGGCCGCAGGGTGAGCTACTGGGAGTGGCGGACTGCGCCGTCTGCCCGGCTCCTGATGCCAATGAGCTTGCTGATATCGCTATCTCCACGGCGGATACCGTGCGTAGCCTGATGGGATGGGAACCTCGTGTCGCACTGTTGTCTTTTTCCACCAAGGGCAGTACCAGCCATGAAAGTGTGGACAAGGTCTTGAAGGCGCTGGAGATTGTGCGCCAGCGCAGGCCGGAGCTGCTCATAGACGGAGAACTGCAGCTGGATTCAGCCATTGTGCCAGAAGTTGCCGCTAAAAAGATCAAAGGGGACAGCCCTGTGGCCGGCAGGGCCAATGTGCTGATTTTCCCAGACCTCAACGCGGGCAATATCGGCATCAAGCTGATGCAGCGTTTTGCCCATGCAGTAGCCTATGGCCCCATGCTGCAGGGCTTTGCCAGGCCGGTAAGCGATCTCTCACGCGGTGCTCCTGTTGAGGAGATTGTCGGTGCAATCACCATGCTGGTGGTGCGCGCTCAGAACAGCTGATGTTTTTCCCGCCTGCGGATGTAGGGTGCGGTAGTCCCCAGGATGGGCATTAATACATATTTTGGCAATTCAGGAGGAAACCCGGTTGGATAAAAAATACAGGATCTTCACCATTAATCCCGGCTCCACGTCGACCAAGATCGCCCTCTTTGAAAATGACAAAGAGCTTTTCTCCGCCAATGTGGCGCATGATGCGGCAAAGCTCAAGGAGTTCCGAGAGATCAGCGACCAGTTCCCCTACCGCAAAGAAACGATACTGAATGAACTGGCTAAAAACAATATCTCTCTTGAAGGGATAGATGCCTTTGTGGGCCGTGTCGGCGGACTGGTTGGCCTGGAAGGCGGCACCTACATCATAAACGAAGTCTTACTGGAACACTCAAGGATGGGTTTTACGGCGAAGCATCCCATCAATCTCACCAGCCAGCTGGTTAATGAATTCGCTGTGACATACGGCGGAACAGCTTTCGTCAATCCGGAAGATGTTGATGAGTTTGACCCTGTTGCCCGGGTCACCGGACTATCGGACATCCCCCGCGAAACCAGATCCCACCCTCTCAACCAGAGAGAAGTGGCCATACGCTATGCTGCAGATACCGGTAAACGTTACGAGGACCTGAACCTGGTCATTTCCCATATTGGCGGTGGTGTATCAGTCACAGCCCACCGCAAAGGACGTATGGTCGATGGCAACGATGTCGTGAACGGCGACGGGCCAATGGCTCCAACCCGCGCCGGAAGCGTACCTGCCGCCGCCGTAATTAAGATGTGCTACTCAGGTAAATACAGCGAAAAGCAAATCTATGACCGTATCACGAAAAATGGTGGTTTTGTCGACCATCTGGGAACATCCGACCTTCTCCAAATAAAGGAGCGCATTAAAAACGGGGATGCCTATGCCAGGCTGGTCTATGAAGCTATGATATATCAAGTCGGCAAGAACATCGGCGCCTATGCCGCGGTCCTGAAGGGCGAAGTGGATGCCATCCTGCTGACGGGCGGCATCGCCAACGACAAATATCTGGTAGAGGCGATTACCGATATGGTAAAATACATCGCTCCGGTCAGGGTATATGCCGGCGAATTTGAGATGGAGGCCCTGGCGGCCGGCGCCCTCAGGGTGCTGCGCGGCGAGGAGCAGCCCAGGATATATACAGGTGTGCCGGTGTGGAGTGGTTTCGAAAGATAGAGCGATTATCAGGTTTATGGGTAGCCTCACAAACCCAAATCCAGGTTAGAAAAGGAGTATGATACTAATGGCATTAAAGGACGAGATACTGGAAAAAATTATTCAGAGAGCTGCAGAGGTATTCAAGAAAGAACCGTCCGAATTAAACGCGGATACCAGCTTTTTGGATGATCTCAAGGCCAAATCTGTAAACTTCGTGCAGATCATAGCAATTTTAGAGGATGCATTTGACGTCCAGATCAATTTCATGGAGTTCAGGAGGAAAAAGACCCTGGGCGAGGCCGCCGAGTTTGTCGCCCAGCTCTGCGGTGGCTAGGAGTCGCCCGCGCCGCGATATCACTTTCATACCACAAATAATTTAAGGAGGTTGTTTATGCCCGAGGCACAGCCCGAGGTAAAAAGAATTGTCAAGAAGGAAAAGTTTGGTGAGGAGGAGGTAGAAGTAATTTACCGGGAGATGAAAAAGCCTGTTTCCCAGATGTCCAAGGAAGGTCAGGTGGTGGACAGGTTTAGTTTTGCTCCTCCTTTCAATCCGCGAACGTACCTTGCTGAAGACGGGATCATCTGTGAACAGGATGTGGCCGTCCCCATGCGTGATGGAACAATTATTTATACCGATATTTTCCGCCCCGTTGGCGCGACAAATATACCTGTAATTATTTCATGGAGCTATTTTGGCAAACGTCCAGGCGATGCTGAGGTTGAATGGCAGATAATGGGAGTGTCTCCGGGAACCGTATCCCGCATGACCAAGTTCGAATCCGCCGATCCTGGCTACTGGTGCCGCCTTGGCTATGCCTGCGCCAATGTTGACCCGCGC
>CAZTHJ010000196.1:0-2912 GCA_964613565.1 uncultured Dehalococcoidales bacterium
GGCCGAGGTACGCCATATAAAGCTGCCCCTGCCCGTAGTATTCAGGCTTTCCCGTCCCTCTGAAATATAGCTGAATTTGACCCCGGGAAAGGCCAGCGCATACTGTGTCGCCAGGTTGGCGATATGGCTGTTCTCCGTGGCCGTGGACTTGAGAAATTTGAGCCTGGCGGGGAAATAGCGGAAGAGGTTATGCACAGTGATGCTGGTGCCTCTCTGCCGGCTGCGCTTCTCGCTTAGCTCTATCTGGCTATTGCTCAGCCGCAGGTAGGAGGCAAACTCCTCGTTTTCCGCATAGGTGAGTACTTCCATGTCGCTCACCGTGGCGATACTGGGCAAGGCCTCGCCGCGGAAGCCCAGGGTAGACAGCTTCTGCAGGTCTTCCAGACCCTCGATCTTGCTGGTGGCATGGCGCTGGAAGGCCGTTTCCACCTCGGAGGAGGGGATGCCGCAGCCATTGGCCATGATCTTGATGAAGCTGATGCCGCCGCCGCGGGTCTCGATGCTTATGCTGGAAGCGCCGGCATCCAGCGCATTTTCCATGAGCTCCTTGACCACGGAAGCCGGCCTCTCCACCACCTCGCCGGCCGCAATCTTGGAAACCACCTGCGGGGATAGTACTTTAATGGGCATTTTGAATCTATTTTACACGCTTTCGGGTAGTGTGTCATTTTGAACTCGTGTCCCAATAAATCCTCATTTCAGAACAAGTCATACTCTGATACAATAAGGGTATGGAGAAAAAGCCTAAAATACCTAGGTATTGGTCAGAATTTATCTCATGGAAATTCTGGTTACATACTATTATTGTTGATCTTATTCTTGCTGGCATATGGCTGGGAATTAATAAGTTGACTTCAATATTACCAATCATCAGGGATATAGGTTATTTAGCACTATTAATTGCAGGTATGTTCTGTGTAGCATGGTATTTACCCAAATTAACACCTCAATATATGGGTAGTAAAAACAAGCCAAGTATTAGTTCAATACCTTTAAAAAAGAGCCGATTACAGCATGATAATATTCTTTGGGAAGGAGGAGGTAGAAGTGGTTGGGGTTGTGACATCCTCGTTATTGGCCCTTTATGCCCTAAAGATTTTACCCTATTAAGTATTGAACATTCGGGCGAAATCACAGATATACGAACTGATGATATATACATTTCAGATTCCCCTTATCATTCAAGGTTGTATTGCTCTGAATGTAAGGGGAAGTATCTTTTAGATACAAAGTCTAAGAATTTAAAGAAGTCACGTGATGAAGTACGCAATCGATTTGAAGGGAAGAGGAGACGTGAGCAAGAATCTTAGATCGGTTTATTTAGATAGTTGAACTAACTCCTCATAACTCCAAATATAATTTCTGCTGCCATAGCTGGCGTTCTAGGATATGGATAGGCCAATGTCTTATGCGTCCGTACATGGTTATAGTGCATAAAGTACAACGCTAATGCATAGATGGGATTCTCAATCTTTTTTGAGAATGCATTTGTTAATCTTGTAAAACGCTTCATACTCATTCGCATTGTTAAATTCTGGCGTTCAATATAACTGGTAGAAACCCTCTCCCTATCAGCATTGCCCTAAACAACATCCATATTTTGTCAGCTGCAGTGTGATTGAAGTGCAGGGGATCTAGGGGAAGGGAATGGCGTGCATAATCCAGATTAAGCACCGATATTTTGCCTCTTTACTGGCCGCTGCTTTAAAAGCGGCTTCAAGAGGATAGGAGCGATTACAGTGGTTATAATACCCACTGCTACAGCCACACTGAATAATTCCCTGTTGATTGCTCCCACCAGCAGTCCGGCCGCAGCAATGATTAGGCCCACCTCACCACGTGGTATCATACCTACGCCGACAACCATGCCGTCCCTGTGGTTCAGCTTGCCGCTAATCCTCGCTGGCACGTAGCAGCCAATTGCTTTTCCGATGATGGCAAGCAGGATAACAACTAAAGCAAACAAACCGCCGGAAAACAGTTCGGGCAAATTCACCTGCATACCCATATACGCGAAGAAAAATGGTGCCAGGAAGAGCATTATAGGCCTGGTCTTGTCCAGAATTTCTTCCTTATCGGCCGTAGCTGAAAATAATAATCCTGCCAGATAAGCGCCCACTACCGGGTGCAGGTTTACCAGGGTGACCAGATAGGAAATGAGGAAACCCAGAATGATAGCGATGATTGGCACTGTGCCCGACCTTCTGAATGGACGCAGTATGTAATTGGAGATCTGTCTATGAAACTTTAAACCTATTACCAGCAGGATAATCCAGGTGCCAAAACCTGTGAGTACGATCTGCACTGCCTGCCCTATGTCGATATTGCCGGTGCTGGCAAGTGAGATCACCATGGAGAGAATTATAATCCCGATGATATCATCCACAACTGCAGCAACAATGATGATAATGCCCACTTTCTTATTCAGCATGCCGGCGCTCATTAATACTCTTGCTGTCAGGCCGATGCTGGTTGCCGTCAGAATGGCTCCCATGAATAACCATCCGGACATACCTGCATCCCGGACCATCAGCATTGTTATGTAAAAGCCAAAGATAAATGGTAACAAGACCCCTCCAATGGCAACAAAAATACCTGTCAGGCTGTGCTTCAGGAATGCCCTGATATCTGTCTCCACGCCGGCTACGAAAAGGAGGGTTATCACCGATATCTGGGAAATTATTTCCATAAGGCTAAACCGGGATGTGCCAAAGGCGTTTTCAACGATAGCGAAGTTTAGAATGATGGGATCGTTGAGCAGACTCCCCAGCGCAAAGGGAGATATGATTATACCTGCCAGCAGTTCTCCAATAACTGCAGGCTGCTTCAGAAAACGTTCTGCCAGCTCTCCGCCCAATCGCGCTGCCAGCAATATAACCGCAAAGGTAAGTATGAACTTGTAGTAGATTTCG
>CAZTHJ010000197.1:0-2902 GCA_964613565.1 uncultured Dehalococcoidales bacterium
TCAAGGAGATTCCGGGGAAAATCGCCCCGGCCTACACGGTAATCCTGCTGCTGCTGTGCGGCCTGACAGGCATAGTTGTTACAGGTGACCTTTTTAACCTTTATGTCTTCCTCTAACTTCCCGCCCTGGCCGCCTATGCCCTCATCCCTATCGGTTCCACGCGTGCGCCTGTTGCAGCTTTTCGCTATATCATCATGGGCACGCTGGGAGCATGTTTTTATCTGCTGGGGATCGGCTTTCTTTACTTTGCCACCGGATCCCTTAACATGGCTGATGTTATGCAGATACTGCCCCAGATTTTCAGCTCCAGGCTGATACTTGCCGCCGCTATTTTCATCATAGTCGGCATGGCCCTGAAGATGGCTCTTTTCCCTCTGCATATCTGGCTGCCGGATGCATATACCTATGCGCCATCTGCTGCAACCGCATTGATAGCACCTTTGATGACCAAGGTCGGCGCCTATGTAATCATACGCATGTTCATATCTGTTTTTTCCCTCTCCTACCTCAGCGAACTCATTCCCGCTGCTACTATTATCTCCTGGCTGGCCATCGCCGGCATTATATTCGCTTCCATTATGGCCATCGCCCAGAAGGATATGCAGCGCATGCTGGCCTACAGCAGCATCGCCCAGATCGGTTTTATTGCGCTCGGCATCGGCCTGGCCAATCCGCTGGGTCTGATTGGCGCCATGCTGCATATACTAAACCACGCATTTATGAAAGCCTGCCTGTTCCAGGTCAGCGGAGAAATACGATACAGCGGGAGATCACTGAATATTGCAGGATTCAGCGGACTGGGCAAAAAACTCCCCCTACCCATGGCCGCTTTCACCATTGCAGCCTTATCCATGGTCGGCATACCGCCAACGGCAGGGTTCTTCAGCAAATGGTACCTGGTCCTGGGCTGCATGCAAAATGGCAGTTGGCTATTTGCCGCGGTCATCCTAGGCAGCAGCCTGCTGACAGCAGTCTATTTCTTCCGCCTGCTGGAAAATATATATATCAAGCCGCTGCAGACAGGCCAGAAAATTGCCGGGGTTGAAAAAGTTCCCCTTGAAATGATCATCCCGACATGCATACTGGCCTGCGGTATTATCGTCCTGGGCATTATCAATGTGCTGATCGTAAGTAATATTCTGCAACCGGTTATAGAAATGGGATTTTAATCTGGGTCAGGAAATATTCTGATATGGAAACCTGCAGCTCAAACATACCAATTATAGCCATCGCAATCCCGATATTAGCTTCGCTGCTAATCATCGCTTCATGTAAATGGCCGAATATCAGGGAAATGTGGACTATTGCGGCATCGGTTTGTATGTTTGGACTGATATTTTCAATGCTGGATGGAGTGCTGGCGGGACAATGCCCGCAGAAAACCCTGTTCCTCATATCTCCCGGAATATCGCTGGCCATTAAAGTAGATACCGCCGGCATGATTTTTGCCCTCTCTGCTTCATTTCTGTGGATTGTAACATCCATATTCTCCCTCGGTTATATGCGCGGCCTGAAATATGAAAAGCAAACTCGTTATTATGCATGCTTTGCCATTGCCATGGCTTCTACTATCGGCATCGCCTTTTCTGCCAACCTGCTCACCTTCCTTATTTTCTTTGAGGGCTTAACCATAGCTACCTATCCACTCATAATTCACAAGGAAAATGAGGAGGCCATTTCCGCGGGCAGAAAATACCTCGCCTATCTTTTGACCGGCGGGCTGGCGTTAATACTGGCTATAGGTATTACTTTCCAGCTTACGGGTACCCTTGATTTTGCCGCCGGCGGTTTCCTCAATGCCAATATCGATCGTTCCTGGTTAATGGCCTTATTTGCTCTCTTTACCGTTGGTTTTGGCATGAAATCAGCAATTATGCCCCTGCACAGCTGGCTGCCGTCTGCCATGGTGGCCCCCACACCAGTGAGCGCCCTGCTGCATGCCGTGGCGGTGGTCAAGGCAGGTGTTTTTGGCTTCGTCAGATTGGTCGGTTTTGTCTTCGGGCCCGCGCTGTTCCAGGAAATTGGAGCGGGCGGCATTCTGGCAATTCTTGCAGCAGTCACCATAGTAATCTCCTCTTTGCTGGCATTGAAGCAAGACAATCTGAAAAGGAGACTGGCCTATTCCACAATAGGCCACCTGTCCTACATCGTCCTGGGAGTAAGCCTGCTCTCCCCGCTGGCATGGACGGGAGGCCTCATGCACATAGTAAACCATGCCATGCTCAAGATAACATTATTCCTCTGCGCGGGAGCGATTTACGTGCATACCCATCTGGATAAGGTCAGCGAGCTGGATGGCATCGGCAGAAAAATGCCGCTTACCATGCTTGCCTTTACCGTAGCGTGCGTCGGGCTGATCGGCATACCGCCCATGAACGGCTTTATCAGCAAATGGTACATGGCGCAGGGAGCCGTATCCGTTGATATGGGAGTGTACATGGTTATCCTTCTGATCAGCGGCCTGCTGAACGCTGCATATTTGCTGCCCATGGTACGCAGGGCTTTTTTCAGCCCGCCGGTTCGGGCCGCTGCCTTTGGAGAAGCCCCCTGGGTACTTGTGCTGCCCCTGCTGATTACAGCAGTGCTTTCCCTGTTCCTGGGTTTAATGCCGAACGGTTTGTTTCACTTCCTTGACCTGGCCAGAAATACAGTCAATGCAGTTATGGGCGGAGCCTTGCCATGAAAAGAATCTACTTTTACAGCCTGGCTATCTGCATAGCTGCCCTGATACTGGCAGCGACAGCGGATTTCCTCTTGCCGGCTGCGGGTTTGCGTCCAGCAGCCATATGGGAAAACTGGCATTTGCTCTTTATAGCGCTGGGGTCAATAGGCTGTCTGGGTTTGATATTTTTAGCGAAAGCGCTGGCAAAATATTGGCTGGGACGTAAAGAGGAATATTATG
>CAZTHJ010000198.1:0-2885 GCA_964613565.1 uncultured Dehalococcoidales bacterium
ACCGGGGGAGTATCAGATGTACTTCTCCATGGTGTTCTGCGGAATTTGGCATAGAGAGATATGTATTCTAATTCAACCCAGGATAGAGAGAGGCTAAACGTATACTTCATAATGAGGCAGGCTTCCCTTCATGCCTTTGAGGGTTACATCCCGCACAATGGCATTGGGCTTGCCTGGAATGCCGACCACAAATTCCCCTATGGCCGGCCAGGTGCGGTCATTGACCAGTCGCTCGGCTTCAAGCAGCTGGCCGGTCTGCCTGTCATAGACATCCCAGTATGCAGTCACCCTGTGCTTCTGCAAAACAGCTCCTCTCCTTCTACCCTGCCTACTACATCTTCAATTCTATTATAGATTTATTTTATGATAAATCAAATACCTGTCAGCCAACCTCAAATATAAAGCCTGTGGCTGCCCGCACTCATTGTCAGGCAGCCTCATTATTCCCCGGGTTTGGATCACCATTCGGCTTAACATATAATGGCTGCATGCGTAAAAGAGCATGCGGAGGCAATTATGATCAAGGGCTTCAAGGGTAAAACACCACGTATCGCAGATACCGCTTATGTGAGCACTGCCGCCTGCATCATCGGTGACGTGGAGCTGGGCGAAAACTGCAGTGTCTGGCCGGGTGCCGTCATCCGCGCCGACTTCGGCAAAATCAGCATTGGCAGGAACAGCGTCATAGAGGACAACTGCGTGATACATACGGGGTCTCCGGCCACCATAAACTGCGATGTCACCATCGGAGTGCATGTGCATGCCGGGCACGGCGCGGTGATCAACTGCAAAAATATCGGCAACCATGTGCTTATCGGCATGAATGCCACCCTGCTGCATGACGCCGAGATCGGGGACGAATGCATCATCGGCGCAAACTGCCTGGTTACGGAAGGTATGAAAATACCGCAGAGGTCTTTTGTGGCCGGTGTACCGGGGAAAGTCAAAGGGGAACTGACGGAAAAGCAGAAGTTCTGGTTCACCCGGGCCTCGGACATTTATGAGGAGCTGGCACGGGAATACAAACAGGAAGGGATTTAAGGGGAGTACCTTTCATGGGACAGCCGCGTCGCTGTGCTCCCCTGACGGACACGATATAGGGACAGGTCTGAAAACACTGCCCCTATACGATTTCTGATAATTTACTAAATCTAATTCAGGGAAAAAGGCGGATATTTATCAGTCAGCAGCAGTATAGTATATGCCATAACGCGGAAATACCAGCGATACACCCCGATAACAAAATCATACATGTCTTTGGGGAATTTACCGGTAAAGAGGATGGCAAACCAGCCTATGATAATAACCACAACCACAGCAATATACAGGCAGTAGAGAACAATATAATGCGGTATGGCGAGGAACCATTTGACCAGCGGCAGCCAGCGGTTTAACTCCCCTTTGGCATCAGGGTAAACCAGGTCCAGGTGCACCGCCTGTTCCTCGTCCGTTGAGGGATACTCATCCCTTAATAATGAGATAAAGACCGACACCCTGGTCATAAACCTCGTCAGCGCCAGGTTCCAGTCAAACCACCAGCGGGGATATTTCTGGCGGAAGAGGATCATGAGCAGGGTGGGTAGAAACACAATGCCGCCACCGGCCATGGCTAAGCTCCAGCCTTTGGCACCCCAGCTCGAGGTTGCTCCCATCAAGAGCACGAGAACAATCAGGATAGGGATAGCCACAAAGATCCTGAAGAATGCGGTTAATCTATTGCGCGGGCCTTCAGGATAATCCAGGGAAAACTTTACGGGATAAGACGTCTTTTGCATCAAGACCACCTCCATTAAAAATAACTATTTGGGCTAATTCTATCAGTGCTGCTATCCATATACAATCAGACTGCTGAATTTTTCAGCATTCTTGCAATATCCGCAAAACGAACTCAGGCCTGTTTTTGCTGCAGTGGAAATTCCATGGTGATGGTGCTGCCCCTCCCCACTTCGCTATCTGCAAATATTCGGCCTGCGTGTTCTCTGACAATGCCGTAACTGGCGCTCAGCCCCAGGCCGGTACCCTTGCCCACCCCCTTGGTGCTGTAAAAAGGGTCGAAAATACGTGCAAGCACCTTACTCTCCATACCAGCGCCGTTGTCACTGAATATAATAGTGATCTTGTCCGCATCATGCATGGTATTTATGACCAGCCTTCCTCCCCTGTTGCTCTCATACATGGCATGCTCGGCATTCATAATGATATTCAATATGGCATGCTGAAGTTGCCCCTGGTTGCCCGGAATATGGGGCAAATCTTGGGCAAAACAGGTTTCCACCTCAATATTCCTGGATTTCAACTCAGAATCACGCAACTGCAGGACTGTACTGATGATGTGGTTGAAATCCACCAGGATACTGGCTGTAGGCTGGTTGCCGGCAAAGGAAACGAAATTCCTGATAATATCTGCCACTCTCTGCGCCTGGCTAATGATTTTCTCAATATCCTCACGGTTTCTGCCCCTGATATCCTCGTCCTGCAGCAGCATCTGCGAAAAACCCAGGATGGTGGTAAGCGGATTATTCAGCTCATGGCTGACGCCAAGCCCCATTTCGCCCAGCGCTGTCAGCCGATCTCTTATGATCAGGTTTTCCTGCATCTTTTTACGCTCCGTAATATCACGCCCGATAACAAAAAACAGTTTTCGCCCTCCAATTTCCACAATACGGACATGCGTTTCCATGATCAGAATAGAGCCATCTTTTTTCTTGTGCTCCTCCTCATATAATATGTCACCTTTTTCCTTTACCTGCCTAACAATTTCACCAGTCCTGCTCAGGGCTGCGGGAGTCAAAAATTCGCCCAAGACTAGTTTATCAGCTTCATTTTCGGAATACCCGTGCAGCAGCAGGTGGGCTTTATTACAGTAAACCTCTTTCTTTTCAAGG
>CAZTHJ010000199.1:0-2831 GCA_964613565.1 uncultured Dehalococcoidales bacterium
AGGCGAAGAGGTTCGAGTAAGAGGAAGGTGGGATCGCCACGCTGCGCTCGCGATGACGAGACGTTTCAGGGGGAATGTGCTGGCTGCACCAGCAGTGATGGTGAAGGGATCCCCGCTGGCGCGAGGATGACAGTTTTATTGGGTGGGTCTAAAGACCCACCGGTAACGATTTGACACTTACAGGAACTCGCGGGACCCAGTGATCCCGCGGGATTCCCACGCCAAAGCGTGAGAATTACATTAGAATTACAGCTGGACCTCGTCCCCCTCGTCGTCAGCGGCGGCGGAGGGGCCGGCGTTATGCCTCTCCGGGCAGTCAGCAGTGGTGATCCTGCAAAAGCGGCAGGTATAAAAGGAGGAGGTTTTGGGCGGCGGGCTGTCCTCCCCCAGTATATTGATGAAATGCGTCACCAGACCCTTGAATTCCGCGTTGATGGCCACCCAGGGGATTTCCGAAACTCCCGTCTTGTAAACCACATAGCCGGTGAATTCCTTGCCGCGGTAGGCGGACAAGTGCGGCAACAGCATCATGTACAGCATTACCTGGATGGTGTCACTCTGCCGCGGCATGCCGGTTTTGGCATCAAAGACACGGCAAAGGCCAGCCCCGTCCACCGTGACCAGGTCCGGCTTGCCAGAAAGCTTCATGCCGGGCTTGCCGCTGACGGGCAGCCTGAATGAGTTCTGTTCCTCCTTGAAAATGCCCTCGTTTAACTGTGACCGCTGCCTGATAATGTTGTCCAGGAGCACGGTATGCTCTGCCGTCCAGGCGGCCATCTGGAAGTCTGAAGGTAACTGGTCATAGCCCGCATAATGCGCCTTGAACCACGGCCCCCACTGGCAGTTTTCCTCTCCGGCCATGAGCGAGGCCAGCCACTTAACCGGTATGAATAATCCGTCTCTGGGTTTTGTCATTGCTCTCCCACCTCTGTTTTGTTGACAGGGCCATTGTAGCACGGCAGGGGGACAGGGTTTTTCAGCACCTATCCCCCTGACCCCCTTTCCTCGGCAGAAAAGGGGATAACCGCTGACGCTAATAACAGCCGTGATGAGATTGCCACAAGTGCTGCGCACCTTCGCAACGACGAATAAAAAGGGTGGGATCGCTACGCTGCGCTCGCGATAACGGGAGGGGGTGGGGATCCCCGCGCAATTATACGCGAGGATGACAGGAGTCAATTAGGCGGGGCTGAAGCCCCGCCATTACAGTATCTATTTGGACGGGTCCAGCACCCTTCCCACAAAGAGGACAGCACCCGTCTGAATATCGCGGATAAGGAAGATAAAGGGGCGGTCAACGGTCATGACCACAGGCTCAGCCGGCATGGCTGTGAGGCGCATGATGACGGCCGTGGCGGCGGCGGCCTCTGTGCCGGCCTCGTCAACTGCGACAAAGGCCTTGTGGATGACATCCGAGATATAGAGGTCCCTGCCGCCGGTCATGCCGGAGAAATCGGCCGTACCAGTAAAGGCCTCTGGCATGCCCATGGAGGCCAGGACAGCATTGAGATTAAACTCCGACGTATATTCAAACCTGGGCAGACCCAGCGCCACCTGGCGGGATTCCATCTCTCCCAGTATGGCAGCAAAGCGCTCCGTATCCAGCCCCTTCTCAAAGGCTGCGAACTGGCCGTCATCCGGCAGCAGGATAATCATGGAAAGCTCCCCACCGTCATAGGGCAGCTCCACAGCATGATAGCCATCCCCCTGCGCATAGCGGAAAGATTCGGTTATATGCATCACGGGCGGGCTTATGGTATTGCCGTCGAGCAGACGGAAATCACCGTCAGCGGTGGCTCCCTCGGGAAAGGGATACTGCCAGGCGGCATTGAAATAGATGGCATTGGTCAATACCAGCCGCGTCAACTGATCAATGGCACCCTGGGGGATGAGGTCATTGATGCGGCCCTCGGTCTCATCACTGACCCAGTCGTTGATGGCGATGCGCGAAGGCTCGGGCGACTTTATAAAATCTAGCAGGCGCAACCCGGCGCCGTAGTTCATGGCCAGCGTATCGAGGAAGGCAGGCAAAAAGCCGTAATCCTTCTGCCCCCAGATGGCGTTGACGATATTGAGGCGGAAGCCCTTGTCATCCCTGCCTTTGGCGCCCTGGCCGCGTTTGGCCAGCTCCTGGTCCAGAGCATTGAAGGCCGGGTGCAGCCTGTCCTGCGAGAGCAGGAAGCACAGTGTATCCGCCATTTCCTTTTCGGTTGTGCCGCGCGCACCGGCAGAGGTCATGGCCAGTGCCAGGGAGATGCTGTGCGGGGAGAGGAAGAGGTTGCCCTCCCCCACGCTGAGCTGCCGGTAAAGGTCGAAGGCAAAGCGGGTATTGCCCTCCACCAGGACAGCCATATCGCCCGCGGACACTGATGGCGCAGTGACACGCTGCTTATCCGATTTGACCACATCCGCAGAGGCAGGCAAGGTACAGGCGGCGCTGCCCAGCAGGCATATGGCCAGTATTACCAGCAAAACTCTTTTCATCTTAAACACCCCGCATTAATTGTCACTTGTTCAATTTATATAACGATTTGAGGCGGCTCAGGTTTAGCTTATATTATTGCAGATGATCTGCGAGAAGCAAACCGGCAATTTCATTTTCCCTGCCTGACGAAATGACGGCACGTGAAAATCTGATATCCATTGCCCGGGTATCGAAAAAAACAATGTGCAAGCATGCTATAATAAGCAGATTTCAGTGCCCCCCGGGATGGTGTTAAATAGAAGGTCAAACTAGAGTTTACCAGTATCGCTGGGTTGTGCTCATAGCCTACATGTACGTGGCTGCGCTGACGCAACTATTCTGGTTGAACTTTGCCTCCATCAGCACC
>CAZTHJ010000200.1:0-2817 GCA_964613565.1 uncultured Dehalococcoidales bacterium
CGCAGCCGGAGCTGGTCAAGGTGTGGTCGGACTTTACTAAAGAATACGGCGTTTACAGGTAAACATTTGCACTCTGCAGGGGAGTTTCTATCCTGCACTAAAGAAACGGCGGTGATAAATGGAAAAAGTGAATATTCTACTGGCCTGGCCACTGGACGCAGAATGCCAGCGTATGATTCAGGAAGTCAGTCCGTCGATAAACCTGCTCGATACCGCCGCCTTGGTGCAGGCCGAGCAAAAAGGCGACGCAGAGGCGGCGCACAAACTAGACGGCATGCTGCAGGGCGCCGAAATTATCGTCTGGTTCTTCCCCTTCCCCAACGTGCTGGCACGCTCCCCCAAGCTGAAATGGGCACATGCCATGCTGGCAGGGGTGGACCACCCTGAGTACAATTCACTGAAGCAAAGCCCGTTGCTGCTCACCAATACACATATCCACGGCATACAGATCAGCGAGCTGGTGTTTGCCTTTATCCTCATGCTGGCCAAGAAGGCCCCCCATTGCTTCACTATGAAGGCAGATAAAAGGGCGGAGAGGTTTGTGCCCATGGTGATACACGGCAAGACGCTGGGCATCATAGGTCTGGGCAATATTGGCCGCGATGTAGCCAAACTGGGCAAGGCTTTCGGTATGCGCGTCGTTGCCAACCGCTGGTCAGCTAAAGGACGGCGCAGAGTTAAAAACGTGGACCTGATGCTGTCACGGAAAGAGCTGCCGCAATTGCTGGGGGAGAGCGATTTTGTGGTGCTGGCGGTGCCCTTAACAGACGAAACCAGGCACCTCATCGGCGAAAAGGAGCTGCGCTGCATGAAACCCACGGCTTATTTGATCAACGTCGCCAGGGGCAGCGTGGTGGATGAGCCCGTCCTTATCCGCGCCCTGGATGAAAAATGGATTGCGGGAGCAGGGCTGGATGTTTACGAGTCATTTCCCCAGCCCCTGCCGCCTCAAAGCAAACTCTGGGAACTGCCAGATGTGGTGCTAACCCCGCATATTTCTGGCGTGAGGGAGGACTATACGCTGCTGGCCACGCGCCAGTTCAGCGAGAATCTGCGCCGCTACCTTAAAGGCGCAAAATTGCTCAACCTGGTAGACAAACAGAAAGGCTACTAGCCTGCTGCATTAATAATTTTGAGGCCCGGCTGCACTGGCAGCCAATAAAAAAGGGGGGACTTGAACATGGCAGATGATATGGCATCCAGAATCAGAGTCACCGCTTCACAGGGTGAGCTTGAGCGCAGGTGGAAAGCGGTGAGGGAAGCTATGCAGGCAGAGGGGCTGGACTTCCTCCTCATGCAGAATTTCACCCAGTTCCATAATGGCTACATCAAGTGGTTTACCGATAATTCCCGCTACCAGACCGTGCTTTTCCCCCGTGAAGACGAGATGACCGCCATCATGCATGGCCCCTGGGGTGAAGCGCCGGGCCCGCGGGGCATTAAAAGGCAGATCAGTCTGCCCAGCATGCCGCCGCTGGAATACAGCATTGCCTATGATGCGGAGGCCGTCTGCAAGGAGCTTGCCACATACGCCGGCTGCCGCATCGGGCTGCTGGGCATGGGCCGCCTCACGGCCGGCTTTTATCATCACCTGAGGGAGCAGTTGGTTACGGCCAGGTTCAGCGATGCCACGGATGTAGTGGATAAGATCAAGGCCATTAAAAGCGAGGAGGAAATAGGGCATATCAGGGAGATTGCTGCCCTGCAGGACGCCACCTTTAAATATGCCTGCAGCGTGATCAGGCCCGGCAGGAGGGACTTCGAGGTCTTTGCCGATATCGTACACCAGTGCATGAGCACGGGCAGCGAAGAGGTGAACCTGATGCTGGGCTCGGCGCCGCCGGGCACTCCCATCATGGGTGCCCACCTGCATACGGGCAACAGGGTCATGCAGGATGGCGACCAGGTGGCTATGCTCATCGAGTCCAACGGACCCAGCGGCATCTATACAGAAATCATGCGCACCGTCTGCATTGGCAAAGTCCCGCCGGCGCTTCAGGAGCAGTTTGAGGCAGCGCTGGAGCTGCAGAAGATCACCCTGGGCATGCTCAGGCCGGGCGCCGATACAGGTGATATCTGGGAGGCTAATAACGAGTTCCTCAAGAGCAGAGGATATGCGGAAGAAAAGCGGCTGCTCATGCACGGCATGGGCTATGACATGGTGGAAAGGCCCTGTGTGCAGCCTGGCGAAACTCTGAAAATTGAAGCCAATATGAACATTGCCGGCCATGCCACCGTGGTGTCAAATAAGGCCATCGCTGCCGTCTGCGAAAATTACCTGGTCACGGAACAGGGCGTGGAATGCCTTCACAAAACGCCAAAACAGATCATGGTGGTCTAGTCCAGGCTATTCCAGGGCATTGAGGGTTGCGGCAACGCCCGCGCCCTTCTGGAGCTTGAATCCTTCTGCCCTGAGCAGGCCTTCCAGCCTGAAGAGCAGCAGCATGATGTTCTCCGCGGTGGCATTGTAGCCCATGAGGCCGATGCGCCACACTTTGCCCTTGAGCGATCCCACGCCAGCGCCGATCTCGATATTGTAATCATTGAGCAGCTTCTGTCTGATCTTGAGCTCGTCCACCCCTTCGGGTATGCGCACGGTGGTCAGGGAGCACAGCCTGTGGCCCTTTTCTGCATGCAGCACCAGCCCCATGGCCTCCAGGCCGGCATGCAGGGCGGCTCCATGCTGCAGGTGACGCTCGAACCTGTTCTGCAGCCCCTCTTCCACGGCGGGGCGCTGGAAGCGAACCGTCGCGCCGAGGTCGCCCTGACCCAGGCGGCGAAAACCCCTTGACCTCGAAAATTTTGCCCGGGCCATAG
>CAZTHJ010000201.1:0-1920 GCA_964613565.1 uncultured Dehalococcoidales bacterium
CTCCCGGAGTAGCTGTACCCGTTTTAAGAATTTTACTGAATTTGCCCTGCAATCCTGCAAGCAACAGCTCTTCCTCGGTGATATCGTTCTGCACCGGCCTGCTCTTCACCACATAGGCCACATCAGAATACTGGCACATCATCTCATACAGAGGCATATCAAAATAAGCTTCTCCCGCATTATCCGCCAGGTACAAGACTCTGCGCGCGGATTTCAACCTTTCCAGCAGCAGATCGGATTCATCAATAGCAAACTGCACTTTTTCAGTGGCATCGATATGCTCTACGGGCCTGAAAAAATCCATGGAATTTCCGAAAACCGCTAATCTTAACTTATCTTTAAACCCATCATTATAAAGTTTGTTTACATCCATAAAGAGCTTCCTTGCCTGCCGGATTTCCTTGTTCTTTATTTTACGGTAAGGATCAGCATTTTTAGACATTTTCTTAATGACATCATGCATTTTTGTGGCAATTTCAATCGATACCACGTCCGGTGAAAATTCATTTTCCAGCACCTGCAACGCGGCAATCCCGGCCCCTTCTCTGATTTGGGCGTCATCTGAAGCCAGGTTGGCAGCATCCCTTGCCAGCTTTGCCAGGCATTCATAACATTCCGGTTGTACTTTCATCTATGGCGCATCCTTCCCCAACTTCAGGATTAATTGATTATAGCCTTTCGCGAAAAACAGCACAAAAATGAACATGTGGCGTTTATACGTATAAAGCATGGAAAGGCTGAGTTCAATACACTGGTAATTCTACTGCCTTATATGTTACCCTTTTCCTAACGGAGGGCTTTATGGCGTACGGATATGAAATCAATGATATGGCCAAGGAAGAATCTTGGCGTTTATTTCGTATTATGGGTGAGCTTGTCGAAGGATTTGATACGCTCAGTGGCATTGAACCTGCTATCAGCATTTATGGTTCTGCCAGAATAAAGGCCAATAACCAGCTTTACACACAAACCGTGGAAATTGCCAAGCGGCTCGGGGAGCTGGGTTTCAATATTATCACAGGAGGCGGGCCCGGCATTATGGAAGCTGCCAATAAAGGGGCAGCAGAAGCAAACGTAGTATCTATCGGACTGAATATCGAACTGCCGGAGCCTCAGCCCTTCAATACTTATGCCAACAGATCAATTACTTTCCACCACTTCTTCGTACGCAAGGTCATGCTGGTAAAATACGCCACCGCCTTTGTTATATTCCCCGGTGGACTGGGCACACTGGATGAACTCACAGAGGTGCTTACTCTAATACAGACTCATAAGATGAGGCCTTTCCCTGTAATACTCTATGATGAAAGTTACTGGTCAGGTTTTATGCAGTGGTTAAAGGACTTTTCACTGGCCCGTGATATGATCACTCCTGATGATTTTGACCTGGTAAGGATAGCCGCCACACCCGATGAAGTTATTGAAACCGTGCAGAAATGGTATATCAAGCAGGAGATCGTAGGAAGGAGGTTTCTATCACCAAAGTGAGCTTCTGAGCCAGTGGTTAATCCAGAATGACTTTCTCCAAATAACCTGGTGTTGTCGCTTTTAAATTAAGTTGAGATCTGATAGTGCTGGCTAATTCCTCTGCCGCTTCAGTTTCGCCATGCGTGACAAATATCTGCCGCGGCTCATTACCAAAAGCTTTTAACCAGTGAATCAGATCGTTCTTATCTGCATGTGCAGAAAAACCATCAAGCTGTACAATCTTAGCCCTAACCTGATACTCCTTGCCCAGTATTCTGATTTTTTTGATGCCGTCGACAATCAGCCTGCCCAGTGTTCCCTGTGCCTGGTATCCGACAAAGAGAACAGTACTTTCTTTACGTGTTATATTGGTCACAAGGTGATGCTTAATCCTGCCGCCAGTGCACATGCCGGAACCTGCCATGATCACCACAGTCCCCTTAATATGGTTAA
>CAZTHJ010000201.1:1957-2814 GCA_964613565.1 uncultured Dehalococcoidales bacterium
AACAAAATAAAGCTTGGAAAGGTTGAAAAATGACTGTTCGCTGAACACCAGCTGCTTCATCTCCTCGTCAAAAAGCTCTGGATGCTGCTTAAAAACCTGGGTTACCTTTACTGCCATGGGGCTATCAAGAAAAATTGCCAGATGGGGGATGCTGTCATTGCGTAAAAGGGTATTCAAGTAATACAGTATATCCTGCGCCCGCTCAATAACAAACGTCGGTATGATAATATTGCCACCAGCCCTGTTCGTATCATTAATTACTCTAATTAGCTGTGATATAGATTCATCCCGACTTTCGTGGTAACGATTACCGTATGTTGATTCCATCACGACATAATCAGCTCTGTCAAAAGTGGAAGGGTCACGCAAAATCGGGCTTTCTTCCCTGCCCATATCACCCGTAAAAATGATGCTTCTCGTCTCGGAATTCTGCCTGATCTTTACTGTTATCATGGAAGAACCGAGTATATGTCCCGCGTCATGAAACACGGCCTCTATACCATCAGCAATGGACAATTTTTTACTGTATGACACTGTAGAGAAAAACGGCAAAGCCTCCCTGACATCCTCAGTTGTATATAGTGGTGTCTCGGGATGAGGTCCCTGTCTATTTTCCCTGCGATGCCTTTTTGTTTTGAATTCTGCATCTTCTATCTGAATGTGGGCGGAGTCCATCAGCACAATTTCAGCAATTTCTTTGGTTGCAGGAGTGCAGTAAATAGGGCAACGGCAACCATCATGCACAAGTTTGGGAAGCATACCGCAATGATCCAGATGGGAATGGGTCAACAGGACTGCATCAATGGAACCGGGAGGTACAGGGAATTCTCCCCAGTCACGCTCACGATACTGCCTTT
>CAZTHJ010000202.1:0-1447 GCA_964613565.1 uncultured Dehalococcoidales bacterium
CGGTCAGGCAATTTTGCCTTAGAGAGGTGGATCAGAAGCATCTGGAGGATCTGGCCGAAAAGACTGTTGCCGCCCGAACCGTGCAGGAGTTGAGGGCCGCGTATCCCTATGATTTGCTGGAAAAACTGCATAATATCGGGCTGCGGCAGCTGCAAATCCCTGTTGAATATGGCGGTACTGCTCCCGAAAATGATGTTAATCTGACGCTTACAATGGTAGCTGAGCAGGCCGGTTACTGGGGTGGGGCGGTAAATAACCTGCTCATGATACCTTATCTGTTTTTACGTGCTATAGCTACCAACAGGTACGTGACCGCGGAACAGAAGAAATGGATATTCTCACGCTTTATCAGTAATCCCAGGTTTACCATAGCCACATCGGTGGGGGAGCCGGCAGGTGGGACGGATATCCATCTGCCCTATGATGAAGGGGGCAGCTCCATTTTAAGGGTTACCGCCCATAAGGATGGGAATGAGTGGGTTCTCAACGGGGATAAAATGTACAGCAGCACCTGCGGGGCTGCAGATTTGATCATGGTTGCCGCCAGGACTGATAAAAATGCGCCGGTATCCAGGGCTATGAGTTTTTTCTGGGTGCCTTCAAATGCCCATGGACTAAGTATTGCGCCAAATCCTATGATGATTCTGGAATTCGGCGGTAATTGTCAGACCTATTATGACAATGTTCGCGTCCCGGAAAGTAATCTCATAGGAGAGGTCAATAAAGGTTTTTCCATCATTGAGAGCTATTTCGAGGCGCATTTGCCCGGCGTTTCCGGGTCGCTTGGTATAATGCAGAGGGTTTACGAGCAGATGCGGGAATATGCCCGGCAGAGAGTGGTAGGCGGTAAGCCCCTTATCAGGCATTCCAGTATTGCCTCCAAGCTCGGTGAGATGGCTGTAAGCATGGAAGCAGTTCGCAGCCTGATGTACCGCAGTGCCTGGGAAATGGACCAGAAGGAAAAATCCGGAGGCAGCGCCCTCGGTGAAAGCAACTGGTTTTGGTTTGTTGCCAGCTATTCTCTCTTCAAGCAGGTATCCTGGAGATTCTGCGAGCTGGCAACAGATATTTACGGCGGCATGAGCGCTTCTTCCGAATTGTCGATATCAAGCTTTCTGCGCCATATTTACTATATTCGTGCAGCCGGATTAACGGTCAATGCTGAACTGCTCAGAGCCGGCTGGGATTACGATGGCAGGTACAGAAGCGGCCAGTTATTTTAATTCTGCATATAATAATCAAATTGAAGGTGAATATTAGCGTTGTTTCTTTTTTAGTTTCGAATATTTATCTACGTCTCTATTATCCACGGCGAATATCTTGTACACAACCCTTCCCAAACCATGCTCCGGCCCCACATCCATGCATCCGGAAAAATTAACATACATGCTGTTGGGATCCAGACCGAACTTGACCATATTGCGCATACCGCTCGTGAACCAGTAGG
>CAZTHJ010000202.1:1526-2810 GCA_964613565.1 uncultured Dehalococcoidales bacterium
CCCCCCCACGCAGCCATGTGACTCGACCACTTCTGCAATAAGATATTTGTCCTGTACCTTCGGTGAGCATATTTTCTGCACATGGTTTACCTTCCTGGGGTCCTTCCTCAGGGCTTTCATTTCAGCATCCGTATAGCCTACATGTTTCTGGAAGCCCTTCCAGTCAAAATCCTTTCCCGGCTTTGATACGAAATGACCTTTACCCATGTATTTAAACCTCCTTAAAGTAGAGTTCTTCTCTTATTTGCGCTTTTTCCTGGGTGTCGTCTTTTTCTGCGCCTGCTTTGGCTTCTTGTCCAGTTTATCCAGGTCTTCCTCATCCACTATGTAGGCCTTGTTCTCTACATAACCCCAACCATACATACAATCGGTATCAACACAGGAAAAAGTATTGGGATACAATTCATTGGGATCTTTGCCCTGCATCAGCAGGTTGTGGGCTGTATCCTGGAAGACGGGTATATGCATGAAGTTGTGGCCGCACCAGTGGCTGCTTCTTTTGGGATCCAGATTGCCCAGTCCCTTGAAATACAGGCGGTCACCTACCTTCAATCCATTGGCACAGCCATGTGACTTGATGACCTCAACGATCATCCACTTCTTCTGGGTTTCCGGGCTGCACATTTTCCGGATGCCTATATTTTTCGCCGGATTATTCTTCCAGTCTTCAAGCTCTTTATCGGAAAAATTCATGTGTTTCTGGAACGCTTTCCAGGGAAATGGCTGCCCTTTCTTGGTTTCAAAATGAGGCATGATAAATCTCCTTATATATAGTTCTTAGTAATATAGTACTAACTGGTATAATAACAATAAGCAGTATATAATGCGCTGTAATTAGTGTCAATAGTCAGATATGTATTCTATATAAGGTATTGTTTAAAAGCAAAGCATGGGGACTGATTGCAATAGACTATTTAGGCTGGAGAAAACTATAATTAAACAGTTACCTGATAGGTATAGGGATTAGCCGTAATTGGATAAACTGCATGGGCGTGCTTTAATTTAGGATTTGATATCCTGGGAAGTTTAATAACAACACAAAACACATCCAGTTTCGCCATCGGCAACGGTCGTCTTGCGGGTGAATAGGCATTCAAACATATCAGCAGCTTAGTATAGGCACACCACAAGTCAAAAATCCAACGGCATGGCAATCTATAGCCCTGTGGTTTCTATGGTCTTGTTTACAGGTATACCCGGGCGTTTTCTATTCCATTTTGACGTAGTCGGCGGCATTTTCTCCGGCCAGACGCCCGCTGTTGAGTGCGAAGCCCCCGCCTTGGG
>CAZTHJ010000203.1:0-2803 GCA_964613565.1 uncultured Dehalococcoidales bacterium
ATGGAAGGAAATCTTGCCGGGAGCTGTAATTGTAAGTGCGGGCAATGCCAAACAGTACCGCACTGGGGATTGGCGATCAGCCAGCCCTAAGTATGACAATGATAAGTGCAATCAATGCGGTTTATGCTTTATTTACTGTCCTGAAGGTTGTATCAGGCCGCTGGACAACGGATATTTCGAAGCTAATTTATATTATTGTAAGGGTTGTGGCATATGTGCCAAGGAATGCCCCCAAAAAGCGATTACAATGATTGAGGTATAAATAATATGAAGAAAATAGGAATTGAAGCATCCATAGCAATAGCCAGAGCGGTACTGCAATCAAGGGCAGACGTGGTGGCAGCCTACCCCATAACACCCCAAACCCATATTGTTGAACAATTGGCAGAATATGTAGCCAATGGCGAATTGGACGGTCAATACGTTCCGGTGGAGTCCGAGCATTCAGCCATGAGCGCCTGCCTTGGCTCCTCGGCAGTCGGTGCAAGAACATTCACGGCAACTGCCGGTGTAGGGCTGGAACTCATGCATGAAGTTCTTTATCTGGCCTCATCCATGAGATTGCCCATCGTGATGGCGGTAGCCAACAGGGCATTATCAGGCCCCTTGAGTATCTGGGGTGACCACTCCGATGTCATGTCCGCGAGGGATTGCGGCTGGATACAGATATTCGCTGAAAATGCACAGCAGGCCTATGACCAGATTTTTTGTGCTTTCAAGATAGCTGAAAATAATTCAGTACTGTTTCCTGCCATGGTCAATATTGATGGTTTTCACCTTTCCCATGTGATTGAGCCGATTGAACTCATTGAACAGGATAAAATTGATTCATTTCTGCCGCAGTATAAGCATCCATATCCGCTAGACCCGCAGAAACCTGTTACCATGGGTGCATTTGCCATGCCAGCCTTTTATACCGAGGTGAGAAAATCGCAGGATGTTGCTTTGCGGAATTCTAAGATAGTAATCCTGCAGGTGTGGGAGGAATTTCATAGGCTAACCGGGCGCAAATATTATGCCGTGGAAACCTACAAGGTAGAGAATGCTGAGGCGCTGCTGATTACCATGGGTAGCTATTCCGAAACGGCCATGGCAGCCGTAGATAAACTGCGTGAAGAGGGTATTAAAGTCGGCCTGGTACGGATAAGGCTGTGGCGGCCTTTCCCCTTTGAAGAAATCAAAGCTATTTTATTGAAGGCTAAGATAGTTGTTGTATTAGATCGCGCGTTGTCCTACGGCGGAACCATTGGTCCAGTATGTTCCGAAATTAAAGCTGCACTTTATGCAGAAAAGGATAGACCAAAAGTTATCGGATTCACCGGAGGCTTGGGAGGAAGAGATATATCAGCGGCAACTTTTGGGGACATAATAAAAAATGCCATACAAAATATTGACATATTACAGTCAAATGAAGTTCACATGATTGAGGTAAGAGAATAATGAGCAATGTTGTTAAAATCGGTAAAAATAGCATCACTACTGAAGAATATTTGGCACCAGGACATCGTGCGTGTCTCGGATGCGGCGAAGAACTGGCAGTAAGACTGGTAGCTAAAGCATTAGGGAAGGACGTAATTATTGTCAATGCAACAGGTTGTACAGAAATCGTGTCCTCTCCATTCCCTGAAACCTCCTGGGAGGTTCCGTGGATACATACGCTTTTTGAGAATACGGCGGCAGTTGCATCTGGCATAGAGGCTGGCATAAAAGCTTTAAAGGCCAGAGGTAAATACAGTTCAAATGTCAAGGTTGTAGCTATGGCCGGTGATGGCGGCACCGCTGATATAGGCCTCCAGGCATTGTCCGGTGCTCTTGAGAGGGGACATAATTTTATCTATATATGCTTCGACAATGAGGCTTATATGAATACTGGTATCCAGAGGTCAAGCTCAACGCCCTTTGGGGCATGGACCACCACTTCACCCACGGGCAAGAAAAGCATGGGTCAAACAACCAATAAAAAGAACATGCCTGCAATTGCAGTGGCGCATAATATACCGTATGTTGCCACTGCTAGTCCGAGCTATCCGTTTGATCTTATGAAAAAAATTGAAAAAGCAAAGAGTGTAAACGGGCCTTCATATATACATGTACTGTCTGTTTGCCCTACTGGATGGAGATCGGCATCAGATTCAGCGATTGAACTAGGCAGATTAGCGGTAAGCACCGGGATTTTCCCTCTGTATGAAGTAGAAAATGGCAAATATAAATTGAATGTGATACCTGGTGAACTGCGCCCTGTTGAGGACTATTTAAAATTGCAGGGTCGTTTCAGGCATCTGACACCTGAATACATAGCCATTATTCAGAAATATGTAAAAGAAAACTTTGAAAGTCTGAAGGCATGTGCAACTCAATAACAGTACTAGGTGTGATCCCTGTAAATATATTGACTCTGGATTAATATTGGCTTAAACTTCAAGCGCTAATTTCGCTATATCGGGGTGTAGCGCAGTGGCTAGCGCGCATGGTTTGGGACCATGAGGTCGGTGGTTCAAATCCACTCACCCCGACCAGTAAGCAAAGGAATTTATAATTTCATTGCATCTTTGCATACAGCAGGGATTGATAAGCCGTAAATAGACATCCTAGATTGCATAGTAGATTGTCTGCTTGATTGTAGTTAGAACTATGCAGGCCGCAAGATTAGAATCGACATCAGGGTCTTTTTGCTCTCTGGTAAAATTGGAAACATCAGGAGAAAAAACAATGCCTTGTGAATTTGAACTTCGATTTATGGACGGAGTAACATGAGACAGGCCGCACCTGGGGCAATATCTGGCATCCGGAAATGAGATGCATC
>CAZTHJ010000204.1:0-2786 GCA_964613565.1 uncultured Dehalococcoidales bacterium
ACAGAGGAGAAATCTACAAAACCAGGTAGTCAAAGATGGTTCAACCTGAACAAGAGGGAAAGAAGAAAGGCGTACTTGACAGGCTGCCCAAGATGGGCAGGGCAAGCCAGCTTGTTTTGCTCATCGGCGGTTTCCTGATTATATTCGTCCCCCTGTGGATAGTCAACCAGAATCAGCTAAAGACACAAGCCGGATTAAACACCACCATTTCCAACCTGCAGAAAATAATAACCGGAGCAGAAGCGCCGAAAACCAAGTATGAGGCTGAGCTAGCGCAGCTTACGGCAGAGGCGGAGGCAGCTAAAGCCGTTTATCCCAGGAGCACTCAGGCACCCGAAATAATCGACAGCCTGCTGGAACTGGCTGAACTCCACTACATATACGTAATCCAGACCAGTTTATCAATCTCAACACCAAAGGACTCTATAGGCCCGGTATTGACTATAGGGCTTGGCCTTAAAGGCCAGTGCCCTGAATTCCAGAACCTGCTCCTGGCTCTGACTGACAGGCTACCGACCTCAAAAATCACGGGAGTCACATTTAATGCCCCTGGCTGACCATTATCTGCCAGCTCCAGTGGAGCTCCAGGAGACTACAGCGCTACCATTGAACTTGATGTATTGTGTTATGACGGGCAGTGAATATTAGCCATGATTACTCTAGATATTGAAGATACCTCTATAAAAATAATGTCGGTTCAGGGAAGGCAGGTGGGAGCTGCAGCCACCTTGCCATTAGAGCCGGGGCTGATACACGATGGCGTAATAATCAATCCAATCGTTGTCGGCCAGCGTATCAAAGAGCTCATGGCAGCGCAGGGCATCAGTGAAAAGAAAGTTGCGGTCGGTATCAGCGGCATACATTCAATATACCGCGTAGTTAACACACCCAAATTGCCCAAGAACCTGCTGGACGAGGCGGCTCTCAGGGAGGCAGAAAGGGTAATGCCTGTGCCACTGAACGAGCTCTATACATCCCATCAGGCAATCAATATCTCGGAGATAGAGACAGCCATCTGTCTCGTCGGCATTCCCCGCAGCACAGTCGACGCCATGATAGCCACATTGCAGCAGGCAGGACTCCAACCTGAAGTTATGGATGTCAGGCCGCTGGCTCTGACAAGAGTTACCGATGAAAGAAACGCCATAGTAGTAAATGTCCAACAAACGGGGTTTGATATTATCGTTATGATTGACGGCATACCTGAATTGCTCCGCAGCCTGCCCTTCCCGGCAGACATGACCTCACCGGATGAAAAAGTAGCCGAGGTAAAAGAAGAGCTGGAGAGGACAGTCGCCTTCTACAACTCAAGCAACAAGGGGGGTAAAATCACCCCCCAGATAGCGGCTTTTGTCAGCGGCGAGCTGGGTGATATTCTGGCGCAGACGCTGGAGTACCGGGTTAAACCGCTGCCCCAATTATTACTGTATACCGACAACATAAATGCCAGTGAATATGCAGCTAATATCGGCTTAGCCTTAAGACAGGCACGTGCCGGCGCAAGCCCGGCGCTGGTCAGCTTGAACGTGACACCTGAAATTTACCTGCCCAAGCCGTTTCCCATCATCCAGCTCGTTTCGTGGACATTCATACTGGTAGCTGCTGCTGTGCTCATCCTTTTTGGCATATCAACACTGCAGAAATATCAGGAAACCATAAGATTAGAGATTCAGGTACTGAAAATTCAGACCCAGGTTCAAGCCAGACAGGGAACCCAGTCAGCAATCAAGCAATTGCAGACGGAAATTGACCAGGCTAAAAAGTCCAGCGACACATTCAAAAATCCGGTGGATAGCGCCCGGGCACAAAGGGAAAGAGTAAACACAGAGTTAAGCAAGATAACCAGCCTGCTGCCAGGTATCGCCAATTTGAGTTCAATCGACTACAATGGTCAGATATGGACAGTAGATGGCACAGCTCCTGATGAGACGATAATTGTGAACTATGTCCGCGAATTGAGAAACTCCAACCAGTTCGCCTCAGTGCTGATATCAAATATGAGCGAGGTGGAATACAACCAGTGGCAGTTCACCCTGACACTTAAATAGAAGCTCGCGAAAACATGTAACACGACCCTTTCAGTGTCTACCTCTGTGATTCCATCGAAAAATGCGCCCCGTCCTTAAAGGGCAGCGGCGCACGAGACTAAAACCTCTTAGCCATCCGGGTCAACGAAAACAACAAGGAAGCAGACCTCTTAGGTCTGCTTCCTGTTTGCTACTCAAATTATATGGTACTGACTAATGCTCTGTTGTTGCTTATGTGGCAGCGCCACAGTCAACTCCCATATCAGCGCAGTCTACATCAATCAGGCCTTCACCATCCCAGGACCAATCATACTTGGCAGTATCCAGCAAATAGACATCTATATCCCCACCAGTCCAGGCAGGAGAAGTGGGTACGTCTCCCTGGTTCTGGGCCATAAAGGCTACCACCGCAGTCTGCACGTTGTGCCTGTCAGTTATACAGGCCTGGCATTCGCCCTCTCCGATAAACTGACTTACGGCCAGGGTTACCACGCCGGCTAGAGCTGCCAGGATGCCAATGACCACCAGCAACTCAATTAGAGTGAAACCCTTCTGACTTCTGATTAACTTTAACATTATGGTACTTAACCTCCTTTCTTTACTATTCTATTCTATGTTATAGAATAGTTTCATCTTATACCATTAATACCAAGGTGTCAATTCAAATTAGTAGCTATTTGGTACACATTGTGGATAGGAAATTAGTACTGGGTCATACATTGCCAATAGGAAATTAGTACTAGTTGGTCAATTTAGCAA
>CAZTHJ010000205.1:0-2781 GCA_964613565.1 uncultured Dehalococcoidales bacterium
TTTCTCTGCGGCCCCGCATTTTCCCTGCGTACCGTGATCCTGCCGCGGGGTGCAGCCGGTTTTTCCATCGACTTGCATGAGCAATGGTCAATAACCTGTCCGCAATCCGGGCAAATCCTTCCCTTTTCGGTTGAATAAACGAGTGTGTCCCCCTCGTTTCTTACCTCGGCCTTTTCCTTTTCCTTCTTGTCTTCCTCTGCATGAATCTCGGCGTCTTTTACCATCTTCTTGATCTCATCTTTATTGAAACCAAAGTGAATCATACCGCGTATAAAGAGCCTCATTCCTTCAACAGGATCGCTTACCATAACCTGACCGAAATCGGTATTGGCAACGCAATGCTCCGCGCCTACTTCTTTAATCCAGTCAAATGAAGCATTGGTATCCACCAGTGGCCACATCATAGTAGGCAGGAACTTGTTGGCGCCGACCTCCAGGAAAGCGCCCAGCTTGGCCATTCTTTTGGCCTGTTCTATGCTTCCAGCCATATCCGTGGTTCCGCCGGTACTTCCTCCGGCATGTGTTACCATTATATGTGCTCCTACCTCAGTGGCATATTCAACCATAGGCATGGTATTTTCCACCCACTTGTGCCCTGTAAAAATGGGAATTTTATATTCAGCACAGAGTCGGATGCATTCCTTCACATCCGGGAGCAATTTTCCTTCCCCGTCGTGAATCTCAAGGGGTGGCCCCGCAGGATGTCCTCCAGTAAAGGTCCAGAAATATACACCGCCAAGATTGGGATATTTCCTCACAAGATGGATCTGCTCGGGATGATGGCTCCAGGCAAGGATATATGTGCCGAAAACTTTGCAGGCACGCTCCAGTTTGCCTTCCTTTACCATCTGGTCCACTACCCACTGCGCACCCCAGGCCTGTCCCGTACTGAGGAAGAAATGATCCTTGCAGACCACAGCCCTCATTTTGGCTTCGGAGGCCTTGATGGCCAGCTGAATGATATCAATAGAGCGGGGCACATAATCCGGGTAAATATGCAGATGTGAGTCAATAGCGCCGTCCATATACTCATCTTCAATTCCAGCGTAGATATCGAACATCATCTCATAGGCATAATGCCCCAGGATATGCGACTCGCCGCGCTTACGGTATTCCTGCACTTCCTCATAGGAGACCGATCTTCTTTCTCTAATCTTTTTCTTAAACTGGTCCACATAGACCTTGAGGACGTCCTCAGACGGAGCAGAAAACCTTTCATGAGCATCAGGCTCAAAACCTGCAGGGTTATAACCAGTACCTTCCATTTTATATTCCTCCTTTATTATCCTACGTGGATCCTTGTATTAATACGGGTAAATAGTCCGTATTACTCTTCCAGATCAAATTACATAATGCCGGCCGTTGATCCACCATCGATATAAATTATCTGCCCAGTCATATAATTCGAGGCTTTGGAAACCAGCAAAATGACTGGCCCTACAACATCTTCCAGTTCACCTATACGGCCCAGGGGTATTTTGGCAGCGGTCAATTTGATACGTTCAGGAGTTAATAGAGGACGGGTCAATTCTGTAAGTATCAGTGAAGGGGCAACAGCATTAACGTAGATATTATACTTCGCCCATTCACAGGCCAGTGTACGCGTTAGCGCATCCACAGCTCCCTTGCTGGGGCCATAAGCCACCCCTCCCATAGAAGTCCCCATGCGTCCCCGGATGGAGGAGATGTTGACAATTTTGCCGCTTTTCTGCTTTATCATTATTTTGCCCACAGCCTGACAGCAGATAAATGTCCCCAGGGCATTGAACTCAAGTATCCTGAACCAATCCTTTACCGCTATGTCCTCAGCAGCAGGACGGATTGCCATGCCTGCAGCATTGACCAGAATATCTATTCGGGAAAACTTGTCGACTACCTGCTCCACCATATTTATTATAGACTTTTCATCAGTAACATCGGCGGAAACCGCCAGCGCTTTCCTGCCCATGGAGGATATCTTGGCTGCAACAGGCTGCAGTTTGTCCAGAGCCCTGCTGGTAACTGCAATATCGGCCCCGTAGTCGGCCAGCGCAAGCGCAATAGCACCACCGATTGCTCCCGAGCCCCCGGTAACCACGGCAACTTTTCCAGATAGATCGAATAAATTTGTCATTTCACTTCCTTTCCTGCAAGCATTAGGTCAAAGTAAAATAGATACTAGACGTCACCTCTTTCCATGTCCTTTTTGAGCAAGTGGATAAGTTCCAGATTGAAATTACGCAGGTATTGATTGGCCGAATCGCCCGGCCAATCATAAAAGCCCTTGCCGCTCTTCATGCCCGTTTCGCCGCGCTCTACCCTTTCCTTGAAGGGTCCCCACGGCTCGGCACCGCGCGCTTTGGCCGCATTGGTAAAGAAATCCAATCCTATGTTATCGTAGCGAATAAACATACCGGTAAAAGGTAATCTCCGTCCAAAGCCGAAGCGGATAATATCATCCACCATTTGGGGCTCACATCCCTTCTCGGTAACCATCTTTCGTGCAAGTTCCTCAAATGGCCATTGCAGAGCGTTTGCCCAGCCTGCCGGTGGCAATGGCAATTCCAGTTTTTGCAGTACTACTTTTTTACGCATCGTGCGAAGCAACCCCGCTATTCGATCGAGGACTGCGGGATCAGTCCTTTTACCTCCGATGACCTCCACCAGAGGAATAAATGGGGCAGGATGCCAGTAATGTGTAATCAATATGCGCTCCGGGTGGTTTTTCACCATCGCTGCGCAATCGTCAGCCCTGAGTCCGGATGAATTGGTGGCCAGTGTGACATACGGGGGGCAAATCTC
>CAZTHJ010000206.1:0-2780 GCA_964613565.1 uncultured Dehalococcoidales bacterium
GGCAGTAGGCATGAACCTGTTGCCAGCGTTTTGCCCTCTCATCCTGACCGCAGCCAATCATGGCAGCCTCTGGCGCGTTGAAATAGACTTTCGATGCAGGGCCGGCAAGCTCTGTCAGCAGGCCCAGATGATCTGCGTGCATATGCGTGATAAAAAAGTCTGTCTTTTGCAGGTTCACGTCCAGCTTATGCAGCTGGGACAGCATTTCACGCCTGCAGGCCTCTGCCTGCATGCCGGTATCGATCAGCAGGGAACGTTCCCCATCTTTTATCAGGTAAGCGTTAAGTGCTTTTAGAGGGCTTCTGGGGAGTGGGATTTGGAGTCTATATAGATGCGGGAGTATTTCTTCAGGCATAACAAATTACTATTGTAACCCAAACAAGTCCTGCAGGACACTTTTGCAGCAACCCTGGATTCTTATCTGTCTGTGGAATGCGGTCTTGATGGCTCAATCTGTCCCTATTTCTGGGGTTTTACTATCTTACCATATGAGGCAAAAGGCTTTATCAGCGCTTCAAGCCCTTCCTTTTCCCTTTGCTGCCTTGCCATATGGCTGCCAAGCCAGGCGCCGTGGTGCATGATGCCCTCGTAGGAAAAGCGCGGCTTCCTGGCGTCTGCCCCATCCCAGTTCACCTTCATTTTGCCGCTCTCCATAGATATGGTGCCGCGCACCCAGCATACGGGGCAGCCCACATAGGGCAGATCCTCGGGAACCACCAGCACGTTGCAGTGGCATACGGGGCAGGAAACCGCGCTTTCCTCGCCGATATACTGCACTTTTTCTATGGGCATGGACATGGCTCTGGCCACATTGCGCCCCATCTGGCGTGCCCTGTCCAGGGACTTTTTGTAGAAATCTGTTGCGCTGTACTGCTTGCCCCAGGTGCTCCAGATCTGGTCATAGTCTATGTCCGCGACCCTTGTCCTTTGCAGCACGGGGGTGTTGTCCTGCCGCATCCACTGGTTCCACTCCCTGATGCCGCAGTAGTTCACCTGGATCTGGTCCACCAGCAGATGTGTGTGCTGCAGGAAGATATTGGCCATGCTCTTGGTAAGGCTGGTCCAGCCGTCGTAGCCCGAGCCGCCGACGCCGATGATGGCGCCCACCCTGGTTTTTTTAACACAGTTAAAATCTCTGGTAAAGACGTGGTTCATCCTTTCATGGATGCAGGTAAAATAGCCGTTGGCGCGTACATGATAGCAGGGCACGCTTAAGATCAGGGCAGCATCCTCAAACACGGTCTTTTCCAGAATCCAGTCTACATCATCCTTAAGTATGCATTTATGGGTTTCCATGCAGGCCCAGCAGCCTGTACAGGGCAGCACCTTGAGCGACATGGCACGGATAATTTCGGTTTCCACGCCAAACTCCTCTGCGCCCTGGGCTGCGGATTTGAGCAGCGTTTCGCAGTTGCCGTTTTTCCTGCCGCAGGAAAGGCCGATGATTTTTTTCATTTTGTTATCCCCTTTTTTGTTTGTATTGATGTACTGGAAGCTAAGTTAGCTAATTTGAAACCATTAAATCATAATAGTTGATCATCTTTTTCGCAATTAAAGAATATTCCCTGCTGCATTTCGTGAGGAATCTGGAACAACTAGATAAACCTTTTTTCGCAAACCTCGTTTTACTATTTATAACTAAGTAATGGAAGAGGAAAAGCAATGTCTAAATCATCGAGGTTACGGATTAATGCAGGCATGGCACTGGCAATTTTGCTCTGTATGTTGTTTTCCACTTTACCGGCCCTAGCCGAAGATAATGGAGAAACCACTATAGGGGAGGTTGTCGATCCGGGCATCCTGCCCGGTTCAGGGTTTTATTTCATCAAAAGCTGGGGCAGGAATCTACAGATGATGTTTGCGGGGAGTGATACAGAAAAGGCAAGGCTGATGTTAAAGTATGCCAGCGAGGATGCACTTGCGCTGAAGAGGTTATGTGATACGGGCAAATGTGATGTTGCTGCCAGGCATGCGGAAAAATATGAGATGCAGATACAGAATGCCATCCAGAAAATTGAGCAGGTCAGGGTCAACGAAGGGGAAAAGGCCTATGAAGAGCTGGCTTCCAGATTAGAAAAGAACTACCTACGGCAGCAGCAGGTGCTGCTGGATGTGCTGGAAAAGGCGCCGGAAGCAGCCCAGAACGGCATACTGAATGCCATTGAAAATTCAAACAAGCATATGCAAGTGCAGATACTGACTCACCAGGGCGAGGCAGCCCTGGCTCAATATCAGCATGAGGTCAATCAGCAGACAAATAATATGGGGGAAAGCACCAGGATCAAGGTGCAGCAGAGGCTTCTCCAGGGGCAGGCTGAGCAGTCCGGCTTAGAGCATGCGGCAGGCCAGCAGAATATGCAAAATCAGGGAAGTGGGCCAGTTACGGATGATGACAATGAAACACAGAGCAACTCCAATAATAAGGGAGGCAAATAGGTACTTCCCTGCAAAAAAGCATGGCTGTTGCAGCAGCGATTCAAGAAATAGTTGTTTTAGACCCGGACTAGTGAACCGTTGTAAATAAACAATCAGGAGGTATTAATGAAAAAGGCACTGTTAATCCTTATAACCGTGGTGGCATTATCCATCGCTATCGCCTCACCGGTATTTGCCGGAGGCGACCAGGTCAGGGGAGAAAACGGGCAGGGTGAGGTCAACCAGGTACAGGTACAGGACCCTCCGCCTTTCCAGCCTTAATATAGTATACCCTTATTCTATACCGCAAAATACATAATCAGGGACGGGTGGAAGCTCTTTAGAGTTAATTCTATTGCTCTCTG
>CAZTHJ010000207.1:0-2771 GCA_964613565.1 uncultured Dehalococcoidales bacterium
GCCTTCGCTTTCCAGCCTGCCCTTGACTATCTCTGCCTCAGGAAGATTATAGGCCAGGTAAACTACTGCCAGGGCCAGATCTTCAGTCATCTTCACCTAAAAAAATGAAAAGAGAGGCAGTGGCCTTTTAAGGCCACTGCCTGAGATTTTCTATTTTGCCTATGAGAAGAGTGTACTATTGTCCGTAGCAAGCGCTGCTCTTATCAGCATTGCACGGCAGGCACCAGATATCTGCTTTGCATTCGGTGTGGGCGCATCCGGTCATTCCCCAGTCGCCACCGCCAGCAGAACTGCGACGCTCGCTATTGCCCCTGAACAATGGATGATCATTGCCAATGATTTTGCTCATGCTTGCATCACTGCCCGACCAACCCTTGTTGGCAAATGCAAGGCTGATACCCCACTGGCAGCAGCAATGCGCCTGTCCGTACAGCGTGTTGGCATTGCAGGTATCGCCAATAGCCTGACCCAATACGGGACCGCATTCGGCTATAGCCGGGCACTCTGTTACGTCCTTGCAATTGTCAGGATCGGTACAGGCTGCCATATTGCCGGTCTCGTCATTGCAGGCAGCACAGTTGCCTTCACAACCAGCTACAGCGCTGCGGGCGATGGGCAGAGTGATTCCCGCTAGGCGGGACATGGCGGTCAAAGGAGTTTTTCCCCAGTTGTTAAGGTAAAGTTTGCAGGAATCAGCGTTATCATCCCATTTTACCTTTTCCCAGGAACAGTCCTGAGCCAGCGATCCTGCGAACACCTGTGCGGGCATGACCAGGAGCGATAGTGCCAGCAGAATTCCAAATAAACCAGCAAATTTTTTCATAGAATAAAATACCTCCTCTCTATTTTAGGTCAAGGACTATTCTACAGTGTAGAAAAATAGATGTCAATAGTGTTCGTTATAAAATATTCTTTCCTTGTCCAGTCTGAAACCTTGAAAAGGACTATTTTTAGAAGTACAATTACACGTCGTGATTTTGGAGGCGGAATTTTTTCCGCTGTTCAAAAAATATAAGGAGGGAAGGTGATTTGAATGCTCTCGGAAGACACTTATTGCTGGAACTGAATCATTGCGATAGGGAGGTGCTGGATAACCTGGAGTATTTGAAAAAGACTTTATGCCGGACTGCCGAAAAAATTGGTGCAACAGTGCTGAACAATGTTTTTCACCAGTTTTGCCCCCAGGGAGTCAGCGGTGTAGTGGTGATAGCAGAGTCACATCTCTGTATCCACACTTGGCCGGAATACGGATATGCTGCAGTAGATATATTTACCTGCGGCAATACCATCAATCCCTGCGACGCGGTGGATATTCTGGTGGAAGAGTTAAAGGCCGGAGACCATTCCTTTGTGGAGATACAACGGGGAAATATGCGGCAGCCGGCGCTGGTTATTGACTAGCTATGAAAGATTCCGATAATCCTGATCAACGTAATAAGTGGCTAATCGACCCGGTAACTGATGACCTGGTGCAGCATCATCGTGTAAGGAAGGTGCTGTATGAGGGTAGAACGGATTTTCAGATAGCAAAAGTCGTGGATACCTATAACTATGGTATCTGCCTTGTGCTGGACGGCAAAATCCAGTCGGGACAGCGTGATGAGCATGTCTATCACGAGGCGCTGGTGCATCCAGCCATGCTGGCACACCCCGACCCGCGCGCTATTTTTATCGCCGGTGGTGGCGAAGGTGCCACTTTGCGCGAAGTTTTGCGGCATCAGAGTGTAGGCCAGGCGGTTATGGTTGATCTGGACCGCCAGGTGGTGGATGTTTGCCGCCGTTTTTTGCCTACTTTTCACGCGGGAGCCTTTGATGATCCCAGGGCAGAACTGCATTTTACAGATGCGCGCAAATATCTGGAGAAAACCCGGCAAAGATTTGATGTGGCCATTATCGACATTGTTGACCCGCTGGAAGCGGGGCCGGCATGTCTTCTATATACCGAGGAATTCTATGCGCTGGTTAAGAGCAGGCTGAACCCTGGCGGGATTATGGTAATTCAGTCAGGCTCCTGCGGCTGGACCAACCTGCATATCTTCACCTCTATTGTCAGCACCCTCAAGACAGTTTTTAAGATGGTAAGACCTTATAATGCATATGTGCCATCATTTGTTGACCTCTGGGGTTTTACATCTGCATCTGACACGCTGGATCCCCACAAGCTGCACCCCAGGAAATTCAACCAGTTATGCCGCAGCAGGCTGGCGCGCCCGCCCAGATCGCTTGACAGTATCAGCTATGCGGCACTCTTCTTGCTGGCAAAAGGGCTGCGCCGCAAGCTGGCTTCTTCACATAAAGTTATCACCGATGCCAATCCGGTTTTTATTTGACCTTAAAGCCCTCATCAACTTCATATTCTCTGTTAATGCTTTTAAATCACTCTTTTCGCCGGGCAAATCAGTATATAAGAGACGTGGGACAAAAAGCCTTAATTTCCCGAGTGGGGGAAAATTATGACTGTCGCAGTTGACATTGGTGCTAGAATTGTGTTTAGCATCAGTGAGGGGGAAAAGTTGAAAAAGGCAAGAACTGCAGAGGGAAAAAATGAAAAGGTCAGAACCAACCTGGCCAGGCTGTTCCTTATCGCAAATTTGCTGTATCAGAGCAGGTACGGATTGACTTATGATGAAATTGCCAATGAGTGCAAGGTGGTTTCCAAGACAATCCGGCGCGATATGATACTGCTTGAGGATGCGGGTTTCCCTGTCTGGAAGGATAAGGGCAGGGTGGGCATGGCGGCAGGAAATGCCAGGCCGCCGGGATTTCTCACT
>CAZTHJ010000208.1:0-1104 GCA_964613565.1 uncultured Dehalococcoidales bacterium
CGCTCGGAGGGCTCCGCGCGAGCATGGATCCGAACGGCGTCGGCGGGGCGATCCTGCTCGGGGTGCGGGGAGTGGCGGTGGTGGCCCACGGCAGCTCCAGCGCCGAGGGCATCGCCAACGCCGTCAGGCTCGTGAGGGAGAATGCATCGCATACGCTTAATTTTTCAATATTTCCTGGATTTTTTGCCACATCGATTCAATCGTCTTACCCACCCTGTTTTCCGAGTATTCAACCACAGGCATACCTTTGACAATAGCCTTTGTAACAACAGAGTCATAAGGAATCTGCGCGGCAACAACAATTCCTTTGCTGGCACAATAATCCTCAATCTGTATTGAATTTTCCTTATTAATATCGTATTTGTTGATGCAGACCAGAGCAGGTACATTAAAATGCTGGCAAACATCCATAATACGATTCAAATCATGAATGCCGGAAAGGGTAGGCTCCGTCACCAGCAAGGCCAGATTGGCTCCTGACAAAGATGAAATTACAGGGCAGCCAATGCCGGGAGGGCCGTCGCTGATGATATAGTCGATGCATCCTGCTTTATCCGCCAGTTCCCTGGCCTTTTGCCTGACAACAGCCACAAGTTTGCCCGAATTCTCCTGGGCAATGCCCAGCTTGGCATGCACCAGTTGACCGTATTTTGTATCGGAGATAAACCAGTGCCCCGACATAGTATCCTGCATGCTGATGGCCTGCACCGGGCAAATGTATGAGCAAAAGCGGCAGCCCTCGCAGGAAATGGGGTCAACCGTGAAGTTATGGATGGCATGGAAACGGCATAGTTCCTCACATAACATGCACTGTGTGCACGTTTCCCCGTCAATAACCGCAACTTGTCCGCTCCAGAATTCCTGCTTCTCGCGTACAGCAGGCTGCAGCAGCAGATGCAGGTCGGCAGCATCAACATCACAATCACACAAAACCTTGTTTTGTGCAAGCACCGCTAAGGAGCCGGTGATACTGGTCTTGCCCGTGCCCCCTTTACCGCTTAAGACTACTATTTCTTTCATTGACAATTTCTCCGATCTGGTTATATATACCAGTAAACTCGCTTTTCCATCGGGGAAAAGCGTCAACCAGTGTAATACCTTTTG
>CAZTHJ010000208.1:1274-1599 GCA_964613565.1 uncultured Dehalococcoidales bacterium
AAAAGGAGTGGGCTCCGTGAAAAGAATGCAAAAATCCGAGCCCCTGACTGCTTCTACCACAGGACAAGATGTACCCGGCGAGGAGTCTATAATCACCACCCCACCATTTCTCATATTCTCCTTTGTCTTCCTGATTACGGGCGGCGCCATAGCTTCGCCAATGGCAAGTTTCCCATGCACAAACTGCACGCCACGAGCATCACCGGACTCGATGGAACCTATCTGCCTTTCCACCTCCGAGATAGCTTTTTGCGGACACAAATGCGTGCAGGCACCGCAGCCATGACACAGGTCATGGAAAACCAAAACGTTATTGCCCAGAACC
>CAZTHJ010000208.1:1609-2328 GCA_964613565.1 uncultured Dehalococcoidales bacterium
GGTGATGGTCACCACCAGCGAAACGGCCGCAGTCCTGGGCACATTTGCCGCAATAATTGCACTTATCCACGTCCACCTTGGGAACGAGTGCATACACGGGTTCGCAGCGCGTGATGGCTGGCTTCATAAAGATATGATCATTGGGCTCCTCCACATCACAGTCGATAAGTTGTACTCTATGGCGCTCTTTTAAGGCCAGAGCCAGGCTGGTGGCGATCAGGGTCTTACCCGTTCCGCCTTTGCCACTGGCAATTGATATGATCATATTCTATTTACCCTTCTTTTTGGCTGTCTTTTCCAGCTTTTCAATACGCCGCTGCATCTCCGCTGCCTGCTGCGTTAGAGAGGCAGACTGGGATTTAAGCCACTGAACTTCCTCTTCCCTGCTGCCCGAAAAGGGCGCGGGAGCTTTCATCTGTTCCGTGTCTGGCACCATGCCTGGCTCCACTACTGTACCCATGCCCATACCCTGCCAGCCCATGCCTCTTCCCATTCCTCGCCTCATGCCCCTGCCCATTCCCTGGCGCATACCTATATTAGCGCCCATGCCGGCTCCCCCAGTATATGCGCCTGTATTTCCTATCCCATAGTGATCCAGCACATTGGGCTGCGCGCTGGTCTGATACTTCCCCGCATTATACTGTTCGATAGCTTCTCTGACAGTCCCTGAAACTCCGGTTATGACCTTTATACCAGCAGGGGACAACACTTGATAGGCG
>CAZTHJ010000208.1:2377-2755 GCA_964613565.1 uncultured Dehalococcoidales bacterium
TAGCCTGTGCTGCAGCAATTCCCGCCCCGCCTGAAGCCAAAGCGCTGGTATTATCAAATGCCTCGAACTGCATGCTTTGCGGGTCTACTGCGATATAGTATTTGCATCGACCAAAGCGCGGGTCCACCGCATCATCCAGGCCGGGGCCTGTGCTTGAAACAGCAATTTTCATATGTTTATTCTCCTTTGTTTTTATTCTTTTTTACTTTCCAGATCATGCATTCTTTTTTGGATGGTCTGCAGATGGGACTTAATCGCCTCTGCCTGCAGCCTGAGCTGATCTAGTTCATCTTCCGGTATTACCGTTTCGCCAGAAGACGCATACTGTGTCACATACTTTGGATAGGGGACAGAGCCATAAGCAGGGAGACCGACAGC
>CAZTHJ010000209.1:0-2749 GCA_964613565.1 uncultured Dehalococcoidales bacterium
ATTCTGGGTAGGCGGAGATACATCCCGGAGATAAACTCCACCAACCGTCAGGTCAGGGAAGCCGCGGAGAGAATGGCAATTAATATGCCGGTGCAGGGCACCTCGGCGGATATTATCAAGGTTGCCATGATCAATATCTTCCAGGAGATGCAGGCAAACGGGATACAGAGCAAGATGCTGCTGCAGGTACATGATGAGCTCGTCTTTGAAATACACCCGGCAGAGGAGGAAAAGATGCGCAAGCTCGTATCCGAACGTATGCGCGATGCTGTACAGCTGAGGGTGCCGTTAAAGGTAGATGTCAGGCTAGGCAAAAACTGGGGGCAGACGAAGTAAATGCCCGAACTGCCCGAAGTAGAGACTATAAAAAATGAGCTGGCGCGCAGCATCACCGGCAGGAGCTTCATCGCCATCACAGTTAATGATACCAGGCCGGTACAGAACCCACTGGAGGAATTCTCCCGCGATCTTATCGGCCGCAGCATATTGCGCATTGAACGGCGCGGCAAATACATCATCTTTCACCTTTCCAGCGGCAGAGTGCTCCTCATACATCTCAGGATGACAGGGGGAGTGCTGCTCAACCCGCCGGGGTTGGATAAATTCGCCCGCGTCATTTTTGAGATGGATGATCACTCCCTGATGGTATTCCGCGATATCAGGCGTTTCGGCACCATAGAGCTGGCGGAGGATACGTCTGAAGTAGAAAGCAAGCTTGGCATAGAGCCGCTGGACGAGGCTTTTACCTCCGAATACCTGGAGGCGCTGCTTAGGAAGCGCCAGGCGCCCATCAAGGGCCTGCTGCTGGAACAGAACCTGATTGCTGGGCTGGGTAATATGTATACCGATGAAGCCCTGTTTGCCGCATGCATCCATCCTATGAAAAAAGCCTCTGAGTTGAGCAAACCCGATATACAGCGCCTGCATGGGGCTGTTCAGGCAGTTTTGCAGGAAGCCGTGGCCTGCGGCGGGGCCAGCGTGGCCAACTACCAGAAGACTGACGGTTCGCCGGGCAGCGCCCACTGTAACTTCAAGGTGGCACACAGGCTGGAGGGTAGATGCTATACCTGCGGCAACAAGGTCAGGCGCATTGTGGTGCGCCAGCGCGGCACCTACTACTGCCCCCACTGCCAGAAGAAATAGCTGTCCGCTGCTGCGAGTAAGAAGCAAAACTGAACGGGAGGCAAGAACGATGCCCAGGAAGGATAAGATGTATTCCCCTGATGACAACAAGCTGCGCCGCAAGAACCTGTCGGTGCCGGCGGTCGAGATCGTCGACGCGCCCCGATGAGCGGCTCGCGGCTCGACAGGCACAAGCTCTTTACCCAGGACTGTACCTCCGGGCTTGCCTTCTCCGAAACCGGTAAACCCATGTATGTTTCAGGAATCGAAAATGTCGCCAGAATGGATGAATGGAATACCATGTGCTTTCCGGACTGGAAGTGGAGAAATGTAAAAATATATCAGACACAGAACCCCAATTATTTCTGGGTGGAATGTAATGGCTCCGGCCAGGCTCTTTTTCCCGGCTATCCACCCGTTAAACACTCCGCCCATTTCATACATTCGTTTGAAATGATGGATGGTAAAATCAAGGTTTATCGCGAATTCTTTAATCCGATTAAGGAATTGATAGACTTTGGTTTCAAGGTACCACGGCTGAAGAGGAAGTAATCTCATAATATTTTTTGTTTCGTGTTAACATGCATCCCGATGTTTGTTCAACGGTGGCTATATAATTAGGGAAAATCCCTTTTATTTTCTAATTGTTTTTTATTGACAGACACTTGCATGTCGATTGCATATAATACTCGAAGGAAGGTCATTATGAATACCACCTCAATTAAGCAATTCCATGGTTTAAAATCTACTATTTTAAACCATGCGGCCGAAGCCGTTTCAAAAATTGCCCCTAATGAAGTAAAGAATTTTGTTGAGACCTTCAAATCCCTGACTGGCCCCCAACCAGGATTAGATGCACTGTCAAAAATTAAATATCCAGACAATTTCAACAAGCTTAAACAAATATGTATCGATATACTAGATGTCGAATTGCAGATGCAAAGGATAAACAACAGTCTGTTTTTACTTAATGGCGAAGCTGCGCATGGTTTGAATAAAGGGGAATGGGTTGATTATCACTTTAGTGTGTGGATGTTATTTACACAGGGTTTATTATTTCGCTTTGAGAGATTAGTTAAGGACATTATAAGGGGACTGATTAAACCAAAGAATAATAATTACAAGCTAGTAGAAACCGATATTATGCAAAAAATTCATGTGTTTAAAAAGAATATAGCTGAAATACGTGATCCGATTGCACACACTCGTGGAGCCGCAGATGGGATTGCTGAGTCACCTTATTTAGAGGTATATATTTTTCTTGGGAAAGAAATAAATGTCAAATATATGTTCGAGCCTATGGAAGAATATCGGGAAAAATAGAGTAAGATGTTAATACAAATGACAATTACTCTGTGTAATGAATTGAGCAAAATATGCGAACATTTAATTTCCGAATTGAAGTCTTGTGGGGCGATTACTGAACCATAAAAGATCATTGAAATAACGAAGCTAATTACCTTCTCAGATGTATATGATAAATAATTTCTAGTATCGCTCAGGGAAGTATTTTATTAAAATGCCATGTCATTGGAACCTAATTGAACTTAGTAAAGAGAACTTATTTTTTCAGACTGATACAAGCGGCCCAGGGGAAAATGTGTTTTTGCGGGGAGGCCTACGATGA
>CAZTHJ010000210.1:0-2731 GCA_964613565.1 uncultured Dehalococcoidales bacterium
TATCGAAGCCTTCATGCCAGGTATCAAAGCGGCTACCGGATTTCCAGGCGGCGTAAATGGCAGCTCCCAGGCGGCGATCGCCGCGCGACAGGATGGCCTCCAGCAGGGAGACATGCGTATCGCCCCAGGACAGGTTCACACCCATACGGCGCATTGCCTTCTTAAGTATATCCTGCTTGGCCAGTATGCTTGACTCGTTATCCTGCGGGTTCCACTGGCAGGGGGTATGCGGCTTGGGCACAAAGGTGGAAACATTGACGCGCAGCTGCGGTTTTCTCCCATGCCCCTGTCCTCCCAACCGGGTGATCCTGCGAACCAGGTCCACGATGGCATAAACGTCCTCCTCCATTTCCGTAGGCAGCCCGATCATAAAATACAGCTTCAAATTGAGCCAGCCCCTGAGGAAGGCGGCCTCGCAGGTCTGCATGATGGTCTCATCAGAGACCACCTTGTTGATGGCGCGCCGCAGACGGTCGCTGCCCGCCTCGGGGGCAAAGGTCAGCGTAATCTTGCGTTTTTGCGGCAGCGCCTCTATAAGGTCGATGGACGACGTGTCCAGCCGCAGGCTGGGCAGTGACAGCGTAATATGCTTTTGCTGAAGCGAGGGCTTCAACTTCTGGATCAGCCCGTTGATATCATGATAGTCGCCGCTGGAGAGCGATACCAGGGAGATCTCATTATAGCCGCAGTTGCGGATAAGCTCATCCGCGCACTGTATGACACGCTCATGCGAAAGCTCCCGCACCGGGCGGCAAATCATACCGGCCTGGCAGAAGCGGCAGCCCCGTGAGCAGCCGCGCTGTATCTCGATGGCGGCACGGTCATGTATCACCTCGATATAGGGCACCGGCGGGTCTGTTACGGGTTGCGGTCCTGCTGCAAAGATCTGTCGCCTGATGCCGGTGGGTGCTTCACTTACGTTTGGCTGCAGCTTTTTGATGCGGCCGTCCTGCAGGTATTCCACATCGTAGAACTGTGGCACATAGGCTCCGGGCAGCCTGGCCACCTCTTTCAGCAGCCTGCTGCGCTCTTTGCCGTACTCGCGGAAGGCCTGCATGAAATGCGGCAGGCATTCCTCCGCCTCGCCCAGCAGGAAAAGGTCGATAAAGTCGGCCATCGTCTCCGGGTTAAGCGCGCAGGAGCCTCCGGCCATGATCAGAGGATGTTTGGCTGTCCTCTCCGCCCTGAGCACGGGGATATGGGCCAGGTCCAGCATATTCAGCACGCTGGTATAGGTCAGCTCATAGCCCAGGGAAAAGCCGATGATATCGAAATCGCGCAGCGGCCTTTTTGTTTCCAGGCTGAAGAGAGGGATGCCGTTCTGCCGCAGCTGTTCTTCCATGTCGAACCAGGGCGCAAAGGCGCGCTCTGCCAGCATATCCGGCTGGCTGTTGAGCAGCCCGTACAGGATGGGGATGGCCATATTGGACATGCCGATCTCATAGGTGTCGGGAAAGGCCAGGGCTACCCTGATGGGTGTTGACTCCCAGTTTTTCACGCAGCTGTCCCACTCACCACCCGTATAGCGCGCCGGCTTGGAGACCTTGAAGAGGATAGAGCTCAGATCGGCAATTTTCATGCTCATACAGCAGGCCAATTATAACAAATTGCAGTGGGTTGTCATTCAGGTAGATGTTATCGGCGGATTTTTAATCCCGCCAGGGGAGGCCAGCCGGTAACAGCCGCAGAACGTAATGGCGGGGAGTGTAGCGAAGTGGCCATCTTATAGGGACAGGTGGGATCACCACGCTGCGCTCGTGATGACAGAAATAAAGAGCCAGTGATAACGGGGAAATCAAATATAAGTGCCTGGTTTCAAAACCGCCCTTCACCCAGTGACCCGATATGTTAAAATGCGTATCTATAAACTGCATATAAGGAGTCAATATGCAACTGAAAAATAAAGTCGCTATCATCACCGGCAGCGCCCGCGGGCTGGCCAGGAACATCGCCCTGCGCTTTGCCCGTGAGGGGGCCTGTGTTACCCTGTGCGATATTCACGATTGTGAGCCGGTGGCCGCGGAAATCAAGGCCCTGGGCAGTGAGGTGCTGACCCTGCGCACCGACGTTACAAAAGAGGTGGATACCCTTGGGCTGGCGGAAAAAACGCAGGAGCGTTTCGGCCGTATCGATATACTGGTGAATAATGCCGCTGTCTTCGGCAAACAGGAAAATATGGAATTCATCAAGCCCTTCGACCAGATCACCGCGGAGGAATGGGACATGGTCATGTCCGTCAACCTGAAAGGCATGTTCCTCTGCTGCAAAGCCGTGGCGCCCTTCATGAAAAAACAGGGCCAGGGGAAGATCGTCAATATGTCATCCTCCACGGCCTTCAGCGGCGCGCCCGTCTTCCTGCACTATACCACATCCAAGGGCGGTGTCATCTCCATGACCAGGGCACTGGCGCGCGCGCTGGGGGAATACAACATCAATGTCAACGCCGTCGCACCCGGTCTCACCCTGACAGAGGCCTCTCAGTCGCTGTCCACGCCGGAGGAATACCAGAAAATTGTCAATACTTTTATCATCAAGAGATTGATCAAGCCGGCGGACATTGCGGCGGCAGTACTGTTCCTCTCTTCAGCGGAGGCCGACCAGATCACGGGCGAGGTGCTCGGCGTCAACGCGGGCGAATATTTACACTAGGAAAACAAGCGTTGGCGGACATCTTTGCCCCTCCCATAATGGCGAGGAATATAGCAACGCGGTCGTCCCAACTCAACGAATG